>NZ_VDFY01000197.1 GCF_006228125.1 Micromonospora orduensis
GGGGACAGCGCCGTAGCCGGGCTGGTGCTGGCCGGGCGGGTAGCCGCCGGGCTGCTGCATCGGTGCCGGGGGCGGGCCGCCAGCCTGCTGACGGCTCCAGTTGGCCTCCGCCTCGAACAGCTTCTCCAGCTCGCCGCGGTCCAGGAAGATGCCCCGGCACTCCCCGCACTGGTCGATGACGACACCGCTGCGCTCGTACTGCCGCATTTCTCCGTGGCACTTGGGACAGGTGAGACTCATCACCCGACGGTACCTGGTCCAGCTATGCGGTTGCTGTGAGCGCCTCGGTGACTTCCTCGTCGGACACCTCGTGGAAGTCCTCGTAGTAGACGCTCACCGCACCGAAGTCGGTGGGGCGTTGGGCGCAGACGACCTGGTCGGCCTCGGCGGCGAGCAGCTCGTACGCCTCCTGGGCGCCGACCGGGACGGCGACCACCACGCGGCGGGCGCCGAGTTGGCGGACGACCTCGACGGCGGCGCGGGCGGTCGCCCCGGTGGCCAGGCCGTCGTCGACGATGACCGCGATCCGCCCCGCGAGGGCCAGCGGGGGCCGCCCGGCGCGGTAGAGGCGTTCCCGGCGCTCCAACTCGGTCTGTTCGCGGTGTCTGACCTCGGCGATGTCGTCGCCGCTGAGTCGGCTGGCCACCGCGTCGTTGAGGACCTGCACGCCGCCCGGACCGAGTGCGCCGAAGGCGACCTCGCGGGCCCACGGCATGCCGAGCTTGCGGACCACGAGTACGTCGAGGGGGGCGCCGAGTCGTTCGGCGACGACGCGGGCGACAGGTACGCCGCCGCGGACGAGGCCGAGGACGACGACGTCGGGTTCGCCGATGAGTGCGGTGAGTCGCTCGGCGAGCACCTGGCCCGCCTCGGCGCGGTCGCGGTACGTGTTCATGCCTTCAGGTCTACGCCCTGAGGTGGGATCGCGCCGGGCAGTTACGCCGAAGTGGCCCGACCGGACAGCTCGTCGAGCGCGGGGATGTTCGACTCGCCGGTGGGGCGGTGCAGGGCGGGTGCCCAGGTGAGCAGGGCCAGCGGGTACAGCAGGTAGCCGAACCGGGTCGAGGGCATCAGGGCGATGGCGGCGAGTAGCCCGTACCCGCAGATCAGCGCGGTGGTGACGGCCGTGCGGGGCGGTCGGCGGGCGAGCCGGACGGCGATGGCCACGCCGGCCGCGACCAGCAGGGCGGCGGCGATGATCCGGCCGGCGGGCAGCGCCGAGGCGATCAGGTAGCCGGGGAAGGGGGACTGCGCCGGGCTGGTCACCAGGCCGTGGCCGAGGGGGAAGCGCAGGACGTTCTCGACAAGTGCGTCGCGGTCGACCAGCAGGGCCGGGACCAGCGCGGCGACGGGCAGTCCGATCGCGCCGGCGGCGACCCGCGCGCCGGCCCGCCGGGTCAGGCCCCAGACGATCAGGACGAGGGCGACCGGCCAGGCGAACAGCTTGAGCGCGCCGGCCAGGCCGACCGCGATGCCGGCCAGGCCGGGCCGGTCGGCGGCGGCGAACGCGAGGGCCAGCAGGCAGAGCGCGAGTACGGGGAGGTCGTCGCCGCCGGTGGCGAGGGTGAGGGCGCAGATCGGCAGGACGGTGGCGGCCTGGACGGCGCGGAGCAGCGCGGCGTCCCGATGGGGCTGCGGGGCGGCCGGGCCGGCGGTGGTGGCCGGTGCGCGGCGCAGGGCGGCCACGGCGAGGGCGAGCGCCAGCGCGGTACCCACCGCGAACCAGACCCGGGAGTCGGTCCACCAGCTGTCGGTCAGGGCTCTGGGCAGGCCGAACAGGGCCATGCCCGGCTGGTACGGGGTGTAGCCGAGCAGTTGTTCGCCGGGCGGGAGGGCGGCGATGGCGTCGGGGCCGAGGTACGGGGTGCCGTGCTCCAGCAGGCGGGCGCCCGCGTGCTCAACGACCAGCACCTCCTCCTGGGCCCGGTCGGTGCGTCCGGCGGTGCGTTCGACGCTCTGCCAGATGACCGGCAGCAGCGCGGTGCTCGCCCAGGTGAGGGCCGTGACGGTCCACCGGGCGGGGAGACCGGCGAGCCGGGAGGTGGGGGTACGCCGGCGTAGCAGGAGTTGGACGACCACCGCCAGCGCCGCGACCAGGTAACCGACGGCGGCGACCGCCCCCCAGGCGCGGTGCGGCAGCAGCGTCGACGTGACCGCGGTGATCGCGGCGAAGAGGGCCGAGACGGCGTAGAGGCCGAGGTCGAGGGCGAGCCCGCCGGCGGCGGTGTCGAATGCCCGCCAGTGCCAGCGGCGGGTGGTCGGGTCGTCGGCGGTCACGGGCGACAGTTTGGCAGACCAGGCAGCGCCCGCACTGGACGGCGTCACTCCCGCAGACCGTCGCCCGGTCAGGCGGGGAGGTGCGGGAGTCGGTTGCGGCCGGCCTGGCGGCGGTTCTGGTTCAGCCGGATCACCGCCCCGGCGTCGTGCAGCGGAGCGGCCAGAGCACCCGGTCGGCCGCCCGAGCCGCGTTGCAGGGCCGCCAGGAGGGTGCCGGCCGGCATCGGTCGCGCGAACAGGTGCCCCTGGCCGGCCACGCAGCCCAACTCCCAGAGGGCGCGGCGCTGCGGCTCGCTCTCCACCCCCTCGGCGACCACGTCCAGGTCGAGGCTGCGGCCCAGGTCGAGGGTGGAACGGATGACGGCGGCGGCCTCGGCCGAACTCTCCATCGTCGTGACGAAGCTGCGGTCGATCTTGAGTTCGTGCACGGGGATCCGGGAGAGCAGGGAGAGGGAGGAGTAACCGGTGCCGAAGTCGTCCAACGCCAGCCGTACGCCCTCCTCGCGGAGCCGGCTCAGCACCTGGTCGACCACGTCGAGCTGGCTGAGCGTCAGCGTCTCGGTCAACTCCAGCACCAGTCGGTCCGGTGGAAGGTCGTGGGCGCGCAGGCGGGCCAGCACCGAACCTGGGAAACGCGCGTCGAGGAGGCTGCGCGGCGACACGTTTACCGCGACCGGTACGTCGAAGCCGGCGTCGCGCCAACTGCCCGCCGCGGTCAGCGCCTGGTCGAGGATCGCCTCGGCGAACGCCGGCAGCAGCCCGGAGCGCTCCACCGCCTCCAGGAAACGCAGCGGGTCGATCATGCCGTGGATGGGGTGGTGCCAGCGGGCCAGGGCCTCGGCGCTTGTCACCTCGCCGGTGCCCAGGTCGACGATCGGCTGGAAGTTGACGACGAACTCGTGGTCCTCGACCGCCCGCGGCAGGTCACCGCCGAGGGTGAGGCGGCCCAGGTCGGCGGTGTCCCGCGCCGGGGCGTACGTGGAGATCCGCAGCCCGGCGCGCTTCGCCTGGTACATCGCGACGTCGGCGCGGCGCAGCAGTTCGGGCATGCCGCCGCTGGTCGGGGCGACGGAGATTCCGCCGCTGGCCTCGACGCTGATCCGCATGCCGTCCAGCTCGAACGGCTCGTGCAGCGCGGCGAGCAGCGTCTCCGCGCGGTGCGCGGCCACCGCCGGGGCCGGCAGCCCACGCAGGAGTACGGCGAACTCGTCGCCGCCGAGGCGCGCCACGAGATCACTGGACTGGGCGGCCCTGCTCAACCGGTCGGCGACCTGCACCAGCACCTGGTCACCGGCGGCGTGCCCGAGGGTGTCGTTGACCTCCTTGAAGTGGTTCAGGTCGATCAACACCAGCGCGGTGACGCCGTCGGCGTGCCGCGCGCTCAACTGCTCGGTGCCCTGGTCGAGCAGGTGCCGCCGGTTCGCCAGGTCGGTGAGCGCGTCATGCGTGGCGGCGTACGCGTGCTCGTCGGCAACCCGGGCCAGTTCGGCGTACGCCTGGGCGTTGCGGACGGCGGTGCAGAGCGCGGAGGCGAAGGTGCGCAGCGTGTACTGCTCCCGTTCGGAGAGCTGTACCGGCCCACGGAAACGCAGTCGCAGCACGCCGACGTCGACGGAGCGGTCGTGGCCCTCCAGAGGTGCCGGGATGACTGTGGCGTTCACCTCGGTGGGTGTGCCGGTCGGGCCGTCGAAGGAGATGCCGCCCGTGCCACCGCGTACGGTGCGGCCGCCGTCGCGCAGCTCGATCTCGACCTCGTCGGCGGAGAACAACTCGGCGGCCTGGGTGACGGCGGTGGTGAGGACCTCGTCCAGGTCGACCACGTTGAGCGCGTCGGTGGTGCGGGCGAGTCGTTGCCACGCCTGCTGTTCGGTGCGGCCCCGGATGCGCGCGGAGTAGGCCAGGTGCAGGCTCAGGACGAGGGGCGGGACGGCGAGCAGCAGGCGGGGGTCCGCCCAGAGGATGAACAGCGTGCAGAGGGCCACGACGAAACGCACACCGAAGCCGGCGAGCCGGAGGTCAAGGTTGTTCGAGAATTGACGTGAGATCCGGTTGCCGGTCGCGAGTGCGATCACCGGGATTGCCAGCAGGTCGTCCAGCAGAGCTGCCACCAGGTAGATCACTGCCAGCAAGGCGACGAGTTCCACCGGCCCCACCGGTGGCCAGTGCCAGTGGACCGCCAGCGCGGTGGCTCCAGCTCCGGCGGCAACTAGGATGTTCTTGCTGACGCCGAAGGCGGTCTTGATCGGAGGAAGCTTCATGATCGTCGAGGCGACGGCGACGCCGGCTCCGGTCGCCAGCAGCACCCACGATGGCGGGGCCACTGCGAGCCCGAGCACGATCGCCGCCTCGATCCAGGTGATGGCATGCGTGGTCGAGCGGATGCGGATCGGCGACTTGACGATCGTCCCGACCGCCGTCATGAACGTCAGCGCAAGGAGGGTCGCCCCGTCGCCCATCGAGTCGGGTGGATGGGCCAGGGCGTCGGTGAGGGCAACGAAGGTCGGCCCACCGGCCAGCAGTACAACGAGGCCGACGAGCAGTAGAAGTCGCCGATCTGTCCTCGACGTGGTCTCGGATGCAACCCGACTCATGAAGCTCCTGTCGTCGCCGACAGTTACATGCTGACGACAGGAGCTTACCGCTGTGTCTCACTTGGATGTCAGTGCCAGTCGCTGCCGCGCATTGCACGCCCCCTCCACTCTCGTCCCCCGAATCGGGCTTGACGTATCCCGGTCGGTCTTGGTGACGAGAGCTTAAGGCGAAATCGATGTGCTTAGCAGTAATAAATGTCGGTATGCGCAACATTAGCCAAGCTAGAGGGTTTTGTGACGTTGTGTCCATGCCATCTAAGCGGAGCGGGGTCGAACTGTTCGATGATGCAAGCCCCATGTTGCCAACCGACATGGGAACGTGAACGCTGACTTGCGCAGCGGTTCCTCCTCAGTGTGTCGAGCGGGGCCGTCGACCTCATCCAGTGTTCGGGTTCGGGGCGGACCCCGGTTGGATGAATCTGCGCAGCGCTCGATTACCGTCCGTCCGATCGTCGTCGCGAACAGGCGCGCCCGCATTCCATGACAACGCTAATCCTCTCAGAGTGATCATGCGAACACCGGCTGATTCTGGACTCCGAGGTCTGCAGGAGATCGGCGGCCTCGAGTGCGACTTGCTGATGGGTTGTTGCATCCCGGAACAGCAAGCCGTGCCCAACGCGCAAAGCTACGCGGCCAATCTCCGACATATGTTCGAATCAGTCGGTGTCGGCGAGACCCGCCGACTCAGCACGCCGATTTAGAGTTGGTACCGGGAAGCGGGATCTGGTGACCGTGCCGCATCGGAGTTGGCCGCTGAGTGACTTCCCCGCATGGGGCACCCTGCGTTGGCGATCCCGCTGCTCAGGCAGCTTCTCGCCCTTCAACCGCTCCGCGGGCCCGCCCTACGTGGGCAACTCGGCTCAACCTGGCGCGGAGTTGGAACCTGTGCATCGGAGCATTGCGGGCCCGCTGGCCGGCGGTCGCCCCGCGGCCCGGGTTGGTACGCGCCCTGGTGAGACGGCATCAGAGCCGCAGACCGCCGAGCGAGCAGACCGCCCTGTCCTGTCGCGCAGCGGCTGCCCCGCACGACCGGGCAACACGTTGGACGCGAAGGACTCGTGGTCAGGATGCTGCCGGACACCGCACGATTCGAGGGGACGTCTCTCCGTGGTCATGGGCACGGGCACGAGCTGGTGTCGCCGACGGCCGCACCAGCCGCGCTGCTGCGGCAGCTCGGGGTAACCGGCACCCGGATGCCCGCGCACATTGAAGACCCGGCGTCCCTCCGGCGCCGCGAGCTTGCTCGACGCCGCTGTTGCAGGATGTCGCCGAGTGATCGATGGCCTGGGCCGTAACCATCAGTGTGGGTACTGGATCGTCGCACCTCGCTTGCGTTGGAGCGGTTGACGGTCCACTCGCAGAACCTGTTGGTGGTTATGGTGGGCCGGATGAGATCGCCCTCAAGGCTGGGGAGCCGAGGGATGGTGGAGATTCAGGTACTAGGTGGCCTTTCGCTGCTCGTCTCCGGAGAGCGTCAGGGATTGGGGACCCCGAAGCAGCGCATGGTGCTGGCCATGTTCGCGCTTCATCCAGGTCGGCTTGTCACCCTCGACGAGCTGATCGATGAGTTGTGGTGTGACAACCCCCCGCGGTCCGCATTGCCCAATATTCGCACCTACGCCGCCAGCCTGCGCCGTACGTTGGACGCCACTGACGGGGGCCGTGGTGTACTCGTACGACAGGCGGGCGGCTATCGATTGGAGCTGCCGGCCGAGAAGATCGACTCTTTCCGTTTCGTGGCAGATCATCAGCATTCTCGAACGCTCGTTGCCGCAGGCGAAATGGACCGAGCTGAAGTGCTTCTGGAACGAGCGATGTCGGAGTGGCGGGGGGCACCGCTCGCAGGGATGACGCTCGGCCCCGTGCTGGCGACTCAGCGTCTGGCGATAGAAGAGGAGCGGGCTCTTGCGGTTGAACTCCTCGTCGATCTTCAGTTACAGAGCGGCCGCGCACAGCGGGGGGTGCCATTACTGCGGCGGCTGATCGCCGAGAATCCGTTGCGTGAATCGGCTCGATTACTGCTGATGCGAGCTCTCCAGCAGAACGGCGACACAGCCGGACTGGTCGACGCGTATCACGAGATACGCCGCCTGTTGCATGATCAGCTCGGAGTTGAGCCTGGGGCGGAGATCCACGCGCTGTACGAGGCCGAATTGGGTCGGGTACGAAGGCCAACCGGAACCGGCGTGCCAAGCCACGATGACGCCCGTTCGCCGTTCGAGCCCGGCGCGGGGTCGTGGGTTGAGGGGACCACTGCCGATTGGCTTCCCAGAACCGTCGTCGAGTTCGTCGGGCGGGAGGAATGCGTCAGTCGCCTGCTCGGACGAGTCAGACGAGTGGAGGACCGCGCGTCGGCGGTACTTGTGGTTGATGGGATGGCGGGCAGTGGAAAAACGACACTCGTTCTCCACGTGGCACGCAAGCTCGCTCCGAAGTACCGCGACGCGCAACTCTTCATCGACCTGCGAGGGCAGGGGGACGAAGAACCCATCGAGCCGTTCACGGCGCTCTTCACCCTGCTCCGCCAGTTGGGTGTTCCCGGTGGCCGCATCCCGGCCGAGCTAGATCATCGCGTCGAGTTGTGGCGTCGGGAACTGGTAGCCAGAAGAGCCGTCGTCGTCCTCGACAACGCCGCCGACAGCACCCAGATCCTCCCCCTGTTGCCAACCGCGCCGGGCGCTGTCCTCCTCGTGACCTCCCGTCGGCGATTGACTGACCTGGACGTTGGCCCGCCTGAGTCGCTGCCCCTGATGACTCTCGCGGAAGGGCTGGCGCTGTTGTCGCAGAGTGGTGGCGTCGAGAGGATCGCGTCGGAGCCGGAGGCGGCCGCTGAGGTCGTCCGTCGGTGCGGGTACCTCCCACTGGCGATTCGGCTCGCCGGTTCCCGCCTCGCGCATCGCCCGACACGAAGGGTCACGGAACTAGCCACGTTGCTGGCCGCCGAGCCACCGTCGGTCAACCAGCTGCACGTAGGCGACCGGACCCTCGCGCGGGCCTTCGCCGCGTCGTACGACCCGATCCCGGAGCCTGCCAAGCGTGCCTTTCGTCTGTTGAGCATCCACGCCGGTCAGTACAGCGCCGAGATGGTCGCAGCTCTGCTCGATCTACCTCGCACCAGTGCCGTCAGACTGCTCGATGATCTGGTCGATCGGCACCTGGTCGAGGAGACCGAAGGAGGTCGGTACCGGCTACACAACCTCTTACGTCAGTACTCCCGCTCGCAGCTTCTGGCGGCCGACGGCTCCGAAGCCACCAGGATGGCTGTGCGGCGGTTCCTGGACTTCGCGCTCCATGCCTCCCTGGAGGCTGCCATGGAATTACATCGGGCAGTCGATGTCCGTGGAGAGGTCGACCCGGGCCTGCCTTCGCGTCCCGATCTGACCGGTCCCGACGCCATCGGTGGGGTCGAATGGCTCGAGCGGGAGCGCGTGAACCTGGCGATGCTGGTGGGTCTCGGGGCCACGCACGGGCTCCACCACCACGTATGGAAGCTGTCCCGGGTTCTCTGGCGCTTCTTTTACGTGCGCGGCTACTTCGACGACATCCTGTACACCCATGGGCTGGGGCTTGCCTCGGCGAAGATCCTCCGTCACCAACGGGCGATCGGTGCGATGCACAACTACCTCGCCTCGGCCTTGGTGAAGACCGGCTCCCACCGGTTGGCATCCACCCATCTCCACGCGGCGATCGCACTGTTTCAGGAAACGGACGATTGGCGGCAGTTGGCCAAGCTTCGCTCGAATCTGAGCGTCGTCAACTGGCTGAGCGGCAATCTCGAGGAGGCTGTGGCTCTGGGGCGGCAGAGCCTGGCCGAGCGCCGACTCTACGACAACCGCGTACCACTGGCGCTGCCGAATCTGGGTCTCGCGTTGGCCTCGCTGGGTCGCTGGGACGAGGCCATGAAGGTTCACCGGCAACACCTCTTCCAGGCTCGGCTGAAGCAGGACTACTACCACCTGGCGAACGCCCTGAGCCATCTCGCGGCGGTACGCGTCCGGATCGGACAGTTCAGGCGAGCTGTGATCCTGTTGGGTTCCTCGCTGGCGCTGTTTCGTCGTACCGGGCACCGGTACGGCGAGGCTGAGGCGCGGAACACCCTTGGTGTGGCCTATCGAGGATTGGAGCAACTGGATCTGGCCAGACGGCAGCACGAGACTGCTTTCGAGTTGGCCAACGACTCGGGCGAGCGGCATGCGCAGTGCGCCGCACTCAACGATCTGGGCATGACGCTGCTGGCGATGGGGGATCTGGCCGCAGGATCGGATGTTCTCCGTCAAGGGCTTCAGCTCGCGGGGCGAATCTCCAACCCGTACGAGCAGGGCCGTGCGCTTGCCGGCCTGGCCGAGCACTTCGCCCGCACCGACCGGGCGGAGGCGCGCCGGCACTGGGAGCGCGCGCTGGCGATCTTCCGGCGGATGGGTGTGCCGGAGCGCTTCGAGGTCGAGCGTCGCCTCGCCGAGCTGGGCGCCACCGCGGTGAACGCCAACTGACCTGCCGGTACGTCGCTTATCGATTTCTTATCGCCGCCCCCGGTAGCTTCTGCGGCGTAGCGGCGAACGGGGGAGGTTCTGCCCGTGGGCAGAACCGGGTCGCCGACACGCGCCCGCGGCCAGGTCCCCCCAGCGACTTCGACTGCGGGTGGTGAGGAAGGAGCGGTGCCTGAGTCCCTGCGCCGCAGCACCCGGCGCGGTCGGCGGTCGGGCACCGCTCCTTTCCGACCAGATGGACGTCGTACCGTCCCGATAGGCTCACGCCCGTGACCGAACCCGCCCAGCTCAGCCACGTCGACCGCGCCGGCGCGGCCCGCATGGTCGACGTCTCCGCCAAGCCGGTGAGTGGCCGGATGGCCGTCGCCGGTGGCCGCCTGCGCACGACGCCCGAGGTCATCGACCTGCTGCACCGCGACGGGTTGCCCAAGGGCGACGCGCTGGCGGTCGGTCGGCTGGCCGGGATCATGGGCGCCAAGCGCACCCCCGATCTGATTCCGCTCTGCCACCCGATCGCCCTGCACGGCGTCACCGTCGACCTGCTGCTGACCGCCGACACCGTCGAGATCACGGCCACCGCGCGCACGGCCGACCGGACGGGCGTCGAGATGGAGGCGCTCACCGCCGTCGCCGTCGCCGGTCTCGCTCTGATCGACATGGTCAAGGCGGTCGATCCCGCGGCCTCCGTGGAGGCGGTCCGGGTGCTGCGCAAGGAGGGCGGCAAGACCGGCGAGTGGGTTCGACCGGAGGACCGGTCGTGATCCGCGCCCGGGTCATCGTCGCTTCCAACCGGGCCTCGGCCGGTGTCTACGCCGACACCAGCGGGCCGCTGCTCGTGGCTGGGCTGCGTGAGCTGGGCTGCGAGGTCGACGAGCCGGTGGTGGTGCCCGACGGCGAACCGGTCGGCGTGGCCCTGCGGGCGGCCGTCGACGACGGCGTCGACGTGGTGCTGACCAGCGGCGGCACCGGCGTCACCCCGTCGGACCGGACGCCCGACGTGACCCGGGGTTTGCTCGACTACGAGATCCCCGGCATCGCCGAGGCCATCCGCGCCCACAGCCGGGAGCGGGTGCCCACCTCGGTGCTGTCCCGAGGGCTGGCCGGGGTGGCCGGCCGGATGCTTGTGGTCAACCTGCCGGGTTCCACCGGCGGCGCGCGCGACGGGCTGGCCGTGCTCGGCCCGATCCTCGGGCACACCGTCGACCAGCTTCGCGGCGGCGACCACTGACCGGTCCCTGCCAGGCACCGACGGGTGTCGGCGCGTCCCGATAGGCTCGGCCGGTGAGTACGGAAACGGCACCACCCACGGACCGGGTCGCCGCTCCCCCGCCGGCCGGCTGGGAGGAGGCGCGATCCCGGGTGTACGCGGTCGGCCTGGCCGCCGCGCTCCCCGTGGTCGCCCGACCGCTGGCCGACACCGACGGGTCGACCCTGGCAGAGCCGTTGACCACCCGCACCGACCTGCCCGCCTTCCCCACCTCGAGCGTGGACGGCTGGGCGGTGCGCGGCGCCGGCCCGTGGCGCGTCGTCGGTCGGGTGCTGGCCGGCAACACCCCGGCGCCGCTCACCGAGGACGACACGACCGTCGAGATCGCGACCGGCGCGATGGTGCCCGAGGGCGCCACGGCGGTGCTGCGCGTGGAGGAGTCGACGGTCGCCGACGGCCTGGTGCGCGGCACTCCCCGGTCGACACCGGAGTGGCGGCAGCCGGGCGAGGAGGCGTACGCCGATGAGGAGCTGTTGCCCGCCGGCACGCCTGTCGACCCGGCGGTGATCGGCCTGGCGGCTTCCTGCGGGCACGACACGCTGCGGGTCCGGCGGGCGCCGCGTGCCGCGCTGCTGGTGTTCGGCGACGAGCTGCTCACGGCCGGGCCGCCCGCAGCCGGTCGGGTTCGGGACGCGTTGGGCCCGGCGGTGCCGGGGTGGCTTCGCCGGTACGGTTGCCAGGTGCGGGCGGCGGACGTGGTCGGCCCGGTGGCCGACACGCTGCCCGCGCACGTGGCGGCCCTGCGCGCCGCCCTGGCCAGCGCTGATCTGGTCTGCACCACCGGCGGCACGATGAACGGCCCGGTCGACCACCTGCACCCGACGTTGCAGGCGCTCGGCGCCGACTACGTGGTCAACACGGTGGCCGTCCGGCCGGGCTTCCCGATGCTGCTGGCCCGCCTGGTCGGTGACGACGGGCGGGTCCGGTTCGTGGCCGGGCTGCCGGGTAATCCGCAGTCCGCGATCGTCGCGTTGGTGTCGCTTGTCGCCCCGCTGCTCGCCGGCCTCCAGGGCCGCCCGATGCCGATGCTGCCGCAGGTCACACTGGCCGAGGCGGTGCCCGGTCGCGGTGACCACACCCACCTGGCGTTGGTCCGTGTGGACCGGCTGACCGGCACCGCGTTCCCGGTGCGGCACGTCGGCTCGGCGATGCTCCGTGGACTGGCCGGCGCGGACGGGTTCGCCGTGATCCGGCCGGGCACCAGCGCCGCCGCGGGCGACCGGGTGCCGATCGTGCCGTTGCCGCTGCTGCCCGGGGAGCGTGCGTCGTGACCGCGCCGGCCATCACCTTCGGCGAGGTCACCGACCAGCCGCTCGACCTCGCCGCGCACGAGGCGGCCGTCGCTGACCGCAGGGCCGGCGCGGTTGTCTCCTTCCAGGGCGTGGTCCGCGACCACGACCACGGCCGACCCGTGGTGAGTCTGGAGTACGAAGGGCACCCGAGTGCCGTGCAGGTGCTACGGGAGGTGGCCGCCGAGATCGCGGCCGACCCCGACGTCTACGCGGTGGCGGTGTCGCACCGCGTCGGGCCGCTGGCCATCGGTGACGTGGCGCTGGTCGCCGCGGTGAGCACCGCGCACCGCGCGGCGGCCTTCGCCGCGTGCGCCCGGCTCGTCGACGAGGCCAAGGCCCGGCTGCCGATCTGGAAGCGGCAGGTCTTCGCCGACGGCACTGAGGAATGGGTCAACTGCCCCTGATCGTTCAGCGGCGGCCGTTGACCGTCACGGCCCGGGCGAGCCGATCGCCGTAGAACGCCGGCTCGGCGCCCGGCCGCCAGGGCAACGCGGCGACCAGCACGATCAGCGCCAGCGCGAGCGAGTTCTCCATCAGTGCGCCGAACAGGCCGTCCTGGTAATGCGACATCTCGGGCAGCTGGTGCTCGTACGGCCAGATCGGCGAGATCAGGAAGAGCAGGTAGAGCCCGATCGCGGCGACACCGTGCCGGAGCCCGGTCAACGTGGGATACCAGATCGGCGGGCGGAGCCCGTTGAGCCCGGGGAACCCGCCGAACGCCGGGCCCTGGCCGGCGCGCTGCGTCACCCCCCGGCTCGCCTCGCGGCGGCGTACGGCCGCGTCGGCCAGGACAATGATCGCGGGGATGACCCAGACCAGGTGGTGCGTCCAGGAGATCGGACTGATCACGTTGGCGGTCAGCCCGACCAGCGTGAACGCGGTCAGCTCGTCACCGTCGGCGCGGGAACTGGCCGCCCGGGACAGGCCGAGCGCCAGGATCAGCACCGAGAAGGAGAACCACAGCAGCCCCGGGGTCTCGATCGAGTCGTACAGCCGGGCCAGCAGGCCGGCGAGCGACTGGTTCGGCGTCATGTCCGCCGCGCCGACCCGCTCGGTCTGCCAGAGCACGCTGCCGAAGTACGTCCGCGACTCGTCGCCGACGATCGCGAACGTACCCAGGGTCACGCCGATCGTGGTGCCGATGGCGGTGGCCGCCACCCGCCACTGGCGGGTGATCAGCAGGTACGCGATGAACAGCGCCGGGGTGAGCTTGACGGCGGTGGCGAGACCGATGCCGGCGCCCGCCCAGGCGCCGCCGTAGACGAAGCGCAGCAGGGGGCCGTCCGTCGCGGCGTAGTGGGTGCCCCGGCGGGAACGCCAGCGCAGCCCGATCAGATCGGCCATGATCAACGCGAACAGCAGGATGTTGACCTGGCCGTAGCCGAGGGTCTCCCGGCCCGGTTCGATGGCGACCGCGAGCGGCACTGCCAGGGCCACGGTGAACCACAGTGGCCAGGCCAGCCGGTCCACGATGGGCCGCAGGAGCCCGGCCAGCACCAGGGCCAGCGCGGCGATGCTCGCGAGGGCGTTGACCATGCCGGCGGCCTCGATCGGCAGCTGCGCCATCGGCAGCATCACCAGCCCGGCGAACGGAGGGTAGGTGAAACCGAGCGTGGTGCCGGGCGCGATGAACTCGTAGAGCTCGTGACCGCTCGCCCACCACACCACCGCGCCGTGGTAGATCTTCATATCGAAGAAGTTGTACGGACGCCCGAAGGTGCCGATGGCGAGCCATGCGGCATAGGCGACGGCAGCCACGATGGCGCCACGTACGACTTTCCTGCGATCGATCCTGCGCGTCACGCGTTGGATTGGGGCGAGGCGGTCCGCCCGTCTACCGACAGCCGTCGGCATGGCGTGGCCACCCCCGTACCAAGGTCGTCCTACCCGTCCAGGTCCTGCACGGAGCCTAGAACGGCACCTCACGTCAGTGCCTCCCACGTTATGCGACCGTGTCCGATCCCACACATGTTTTTGACATTTCCACCGCGTTAACGCCTACCGGGTGGTTCAGGTAATTCGCGGCCTTATCGGGGGGTGGCGGCGGCGAGGGGGAGGATCGACGCAGGTCAGCCCGGGATGCGTCGAGCGGTTGCGGCGGATCGGACGGCGATCCGCGCCTCCCGCCGGGCCGTCCGGACGGCACGCTTCACGGAACGTCGAGAGTGGCCGATGCGGTGGCCGGTACGCCAACGCAGACCCGGCTTGCCCTCGGTGTCGGCGGCGGCGAGCAGCAGCCCGCCGAGAAGCCCCATGTTCTTCAGGAAGTGGATCTTGTTCGTATCGCGGGTGGCCGCATCGTCTTCCTTGTTCCAGAAGGGATGCCCGGCGATGGTCGTCGGCACGATCGTGCCGGCGAGGACCAGGGCGGCCGGCCGGGTGAGCCGCCCGGTGGCGAGCATCAGCCCGGCGCCGAGCTGCACCGCCGAGTTGAGCCGGATCAGCTGCTCGGTCTCGGTGGGGAAGTTGGGGTGCACCCTCCGCAGCAGCGGCGCGGCCCGGTCGGTCACCGGCGCGGCCTTCTGGGCCAGCCGCTGCGGCGCGCGGAAGTTGCGGTATCCGCTGACCACGAAGATGCCGCTCAGCATGGCGCGAGCGAGGGAGCGTACAGGCTTCATGGATCAGTCATACCCCGTCGCGGCGTTTCCTACCCCGGCAACCGCCGGATCCGAATCGGTGAGCGTGCACGTCGCCACGCCGATTCGAGCGACCATCGCTGATGGACGAGCCGTGGCGGGTAACGTCGCGCGGGTGACCACGCTGCGGCTACGCCCCGAGGACCCGGCCGACTCCGGGCCGGTACGTAGGGTGCTGGCCGCCGCCTTCGCCCGCCCCGACGTGACGACGCCGCCGGAGGTGGTCCTGGTCGACGAGCTGCGCGGCACCGACGCCTGGCTGCCGGAGCTGGCCATGGTCGCCGAGTACGGCGGCGAGGTGGTCGGGTACGCGCTGCTGAGCCGCGTCCGAGTCCGACCGGACCGGGGAGTCGCCGCGCCGGCGTTGGCGTTCGGCCCGGTGGCGGTGGCCCCGCACCGGCAGCGCGTCGGGCACGGGACGGCAGTCGTACAGGCCGCTCTGGACGCCGCCACCGAGCTGGGTGAGCGTCTCGTGGTGGTCCTCGGCGATCCGGCCTTCTACCGCCGGTTCGGCTTCGGACCGGCCGGCGACCTGGGTTTGACCAGCCCGTGGGCCGGCCTCGGTGAGCCCTGGCAGGCGCTGGTGCTGCCGCCGTCCACCAGCGAGGAGGGGGCGCCGCCCCGCGGCGAGGTGGTCTTTCCGGCCCCCTGGTCCCGGGTCTGACCGGGCCGGTCAGGCCGGCTGGGTGCGCAGGTACCTGCCGAAGTGCGGAACGGTGAACGCCACAGTGCCGCGTTCGCCGGAGTAGATCAGCCCCTTCTTGATCAGGGCGTCCCGGGCCGGCGAGAGACTCGCGGGCTTGCGGCCGAGGGCTCGGGCGATCTCCGCCGTCGGCACCGCGGCGTCCATGTCGTCGCGCACCACGCCGCCGGACTCGCCCTCGACCAGGGACAATGTGGCCATCGCCCGCATGTATTCGCGTTCGGCCGGGGTGGCCCGCTCGAACCGGGAGCCGAAGAAGCCGACCGCCAGCTCGGCCTCCGCCTCCGGCGCGGCGACCCGCACGTCGGCGGCGGTGATCGGTGAGCGGGGCGCGTGGTCCCAGGTCGCCTTCCCGTACGCCTGGACGAAGTACGGGTAGCCGCCGGATTTCTCGTAGAGCAGGTCGAGCGCCTTCTGCTCGTACTCGACGTCCTCCCGGTCGGCCGGCGCGCAGAGCGCCTGGTCGGCGGCGATCCGGTCGAGCCGGTCGATGCGCTGGTAGCGGAACAGCCGTTCGGAGTACGACTTGGCGGCGCTGAGCACGGCCGGCAGGTGCGGCAGGCCGGCACCGACGACGATGAGTGGCGCGCCGAGCTGGGACAGCTCGTGGCAGGCGGCGCAGAGCGCCGACACGTCCTCCGAGCCGAGGTCCTGCATCTCGTCGATGAAGATGGCGATGCCGGTGCCCACGTCGCTGGCCACGGCGGCGGCGTCGCTGAGCAGCTCGACCAGGTCGATCTCGATGTCGCCGGAGTCGGCCCGGCCGCTGGCGGCGGGCACGTCGATACCGGGCTGCCACCGGTCCCGGAGCTTGGTGGACGCGCCGGCCCGACCGGTCGGGGTGGACCGCTGGGCGAATGCCTTGAGGACGCCGAGGAAGGCGTCGATCCGGTCCGGCGCCCGGTGGCGGGGAGCCAGCTCCCGGACCGCCATGTGCAGCGCGGCGGCGACCGGGCGGCGCAGCGACTGGTCCGGACGAGCCTCGATCTTGCCGCTGCCCCAGAGCCGGTTGATCGCCTGCGAACGGAGGGTGTTCAGCAGGACTGTCTTGCCGACGCCGCGTAGCCCGGTGAGCATCAGGCTGCGCTCGGGTCGGCCCCGGGCGATGCGCTCCAGCACGATGTCGAAGACGTCCAGCTCCCGCCCCCGCCCGGCGAGTTCGGGCGGGCGCTGACCGGCGCCCGGTGCGTACGGGTTGCGGACCGGATCCACGCATCGCAGAGTATCGGGCCATCTAGCTGGGGGCCTAGACATGGATAGATGGAGCTACCGGCGTGTCGGGAATCGTCGACAACAAACTAGGGCTGTCTAGCGTCCACGCTAGACAGCCCTAGTCTTGTCTACCGGTTACCGCTTCTTCAGGCAGAGCACGTAGTCGAACAGGTCGATCGAGTTGTCGTGCACGTAGTTCGCGGTGGCCTGCGGCGCGAGCGTCTCGCACCGGTCCCCGTCGGTGGTCGCCGGAATCCGCAGCAGAACCTGGTACGTGCCCGGGGCGCAGGACACCTTGCGCAGCTCAGCGTCGTCCTCGGTGCCGTCGTTCACCACGCAGTCACCCTTGGCGAACTCGTCCTGGTCGTCGTCCTCACTCGGGCTCGGGGCGGCGCTGGGCAGCGCGGGCGGGACGATCGGAGCGGTCGTCCTCGTCGGCGGGGCGGACGCCGCGTCGTCGCCCGTGTCGGCCGCCCTCCAGATCGCCCACCCCGCCAGACCCAGACACGGGCACAGCAGGAGCACCACCACGAGGCCGATGATCAGGGCGATCTTCCCTCCGGACCTCTTCGCCGGTGGGCCGGGCGGCATTCCGTACCCACCGGGGATCGGCGGACCCCACGGACCGGGCGCCGCTCCCGGCGTCGGCCCGGCCGGCGGAAACGGACCGGGCGGCGGTGGGTAACCCGGTCCCGACGTGGGCGGCGGGTAACCCGGTCCCGACGTTGGCGGCGGCCCCCACAGGGGCGCCGTCGGCGGCTCCCCGCCGGCCGGCGGGGGACCCCACTGCTGCCTGGTCGGATCGTCGCCGGGCGGTGGCGGACCCCACTGCGGGGACTGGTCCCACTGCGGCACGGTCGGGTCGACCGGCGGCGGGCCGTCGGAGCCGGTCGGCGGGCGCTGGTACGGGTCGTCCGGCTGTCCGGAGCCCGGTGGGCCGTAGGTCGTCATGTCATCCCCAGGGGTGGGTGGGCTCAGCGCTGCTTGAGGCAGAGGACGAAGTCGAGGGTGTCCAGTTCGCTGTCGAAGAAGTACCAGTTGGTGTAGCCCTCGACCTTGGCGCACTTGGCTTCGGCGTCACGCTCGCCACTTGTCGCGCCGTCGATCCGGCTCAGCACCTGGTACGACTTCGGTGCGCATTCGCTGATCAGCAGCTTGGGCTTGCCACCGGCCGCGCCGTCGTTGCGGACACACTGGCCGACCTTGGCGAACCTCGGGTCGGCCGACGACTCCGGTGCCGCCGCGCTCGGTGCCGGCTCGGTCGCGTCCACACTCGGTGCGGCGTCCACGGCCGGAGCCGAGGCGGTCGGCGCGGCAACCGGTGCGGGGTCGTCCCGATTGCTGAAGAACCAGTAGGCGCCGCCACCGGCCACGAGCAGCAGCAGGACGACAAGCACCGCGAGCAGCGGCAAGCGGCCCGAGCGACCCGGGGGCGGTTCGGGATCCCCGCCGTACGGAGGGTCGTCGGGCCGGTACGGCTGCCCGCCGTACGGCGTCACCGGCTCGGCCGGCCGGTAGGACTCGCCGCCGTAGGTGGGCGCCCCACCGTAGGAGCCGTCACCGTACTGACCGGGTCGGCCGGGTTGCTGCGCCGGCGGATAGGGCTGGGCCACCGGCGGGTACGGCTGCTGCACCGGCGGGTAGGGCTGCTGCACCGGGCGACCGGGCGTCTCGTCGGGTCGCTGCCCACGCCATGCTCCTGGCACGCCGCCACCCGGTGGTCCGTAGTTCGTCATGCCGCCCTCCTGCACGAGTGGTGAGGCCGGCCACCAAAGCGGGACGCGGGCTCCGACGTCACCGTAGCGTGGTCCACCGATGAGCTCATCTCCGACGAGTGCCGCAGGCCGCCCCGGCGCCGCACCGACCCTGATCTGGACCGCGTTGATCGTGGTCTACGTCCTCTGGGGCTCCACCTACCTGGCCATCCGGATCGCCGTGGAGACGCTGCCCGCGTTGACGTCGGCGGCCATGCGGTTCGCCGCCGCGGGTCTGGTGCTCGCCGTGGTGCTACGGCTGCGTCGCGGGCCGGGCGCGCTGCGGGTGGACCGTCGGCAGCTCGCCTCCGCCGCGTTCGTCGGGGTGCTCCTGCTCGCCGGCGGCAACGGCCTGGTGGTGCTCGCCGAGTCCGGGCCGCCCGGGGTGGCGGTGCCCTCCGGCATCGCCGCGCTGCTGGTGGCGACCGTGCCGCTGCTCGTGGTGCTGCTGCGCTCCGGCACCGGGGACCGGCCACCGGCGTGGACGTTCGTCGGGGTCACCGTGGGCTTCGTCGGCCTGGTCCTGCTCGTGCTGCCGGCGGGCAGCACGAGCGTGGTGCCGCTGGTCGGAGCGTTGACCGTGGTCGCGGCGACCGCGTCCTGGTCGGTTGGATCATTCCTGTCCGGACGTCTGCGGATGCCCGCCGACCCGTTCGTCGCGACGGTGTACGAGATGCTGGCCGGCGCGCTGGTGCTCGCCGTCATCGCCGCCGGCCGGGGCGAACTGCGCGACTTCCACCCCGCCTCGGTCAGCACCCGATCCTGGCTGGCGCTGGCGTACCTCATGGTGGCCGGCTCGCTGGTGGCCTTCACCGCGTACGTGTGGCTGCTGCACAACGCGCCCCTCTCGCTGGTCTCGACGTACGCCTACGTCAATCCGGCGGTCGCGATGGCGCTCGGCGCGCTGCTGGTGGCCGAGCCGGTCACCGCCCAGACTTTGCTCGGCGGTGCGGTGATCGTGGCCGGGGTGGCCGTGGTGGTGAGCACCGAACGGCCGCGCCGGGTCAGCGCGGAGACGCGTTCGGGGGCCGCGCCGGTGGGAGACCGCCGGTAACGTCCGGCCCATGTCGGCGGCTGTGCTGCTCGGGGTGGTGGTGCTCGGCGGGCTGGTCGGTCTTGTCGTACCCCCGTTGGCCTGGCGTTTCACCGGCCCGCCGGCCCGGCGCGGCCGGTGGTTCCGGCTCGGTCCGGTGGTGGCGGCGGTGGTTTTCGGAGGGCTCGCCGTTTCGCAGGCTGACGATCCGGCGCTGCCGGTGTTCCTGGCGGTGGCGGCGGTGGGGCTGGTGCTGGCCGGGGTCGACCTGGTCTGCCTGCGGCTGCCCGACCCGCTCGTCCTCGCCGCGGGCGTGCTGGCCCTCGCCGGCCTGACCGGCGCGGCCGTGCTGGCCAACGACGCGGCGCGGCTGCTCGGTGCGCTGGCCGGCGCGACTGTCGCCGGGGCGGCGCACGTGCTGCTGGCTCTGCTCCCCGGGTCGCGGCTGGGCTTCGGGGACGTGAAACTCGCAGCCGTCCTGGGCCTGCCGCTCGGTTGGCTGGGCCGCGACGCCCTGCTCACCGGCCTGCTCCTGCCGCATCTGCTGCACGGCGCCCTGGTGCTCACCCTGCTGGCCACCAGGAGAGTGGACCGGAAAACGATGCTCCCCCTGGGGCCAGCCCTGCTCACCGGCACCTGGCTCGCGGTGCTCGTGACCTGACGGTCAGATGAGGCGGAGCTGGCGGTCCCTGGGGCGGCGGGGCTCGGTTTCGCCGAACCGTTCGAACAGGCCCGGGTCGATCGTGTTCAGGAACGGCGACGGGTCGCACTCGCGCTCCACACCGTGCCGGGTGCGGCGGGCGGCGTGACTGACGTACAGGCGGTCCTGGGCCCGGGTCAGGCCGACGAAGAAGAGCCGGCGCTCCTCGGCGACCGCGTCCTCGTCCGGCGTCGAGCCCGGCCAGCGCAGCGGCAGCAGCCCGTCCTCGGCCCCGACCAGGAAGACCACCGGGAACTCCAGGCCCTTCGCGGCGTGCAGGGTGAGCAGGGTGACCGCCTCCGCGCGCGGGTCGAGCGCGTCCACCTCCGCGCCGGTGGCCAACTGCGACAGGAAGGCCTCCAGGTCGTCGCCGCAGCGACGGGCCAACGGGGTCAGCAGATCCACCGCCGAGCGGACGTCCTCGGGACGGACAGCCCCGCCGGCGCCGTCCAGGGTGGGCACCGCGAACCGCTCGGCGACCACCTGGCCGGCCAGCCGCACCCGGGCGGCAAGCGAGCCGGACAACCCGTCGGCGTGCCGCAGCTCGCGCGCGATGGCCGCCACCCCCGGCCGGTCCCGCAGCCGGTCGTGCGAGCGCTTCTGCACCGGGATGTTGGCCCGGGCCAGGGCGTCCACGATCGGCGCGGCCTGCGCGTCGGTGCGGTACAGCACGGCGATGTCGGAGAACGACAGCGAGGTGGCCCGGCCGTCGATCCGGCCCGAGTCCAGTGAACGGTGGGACAGCCCGCCGACCAGCTCGTCGACCGTACGCACCACGAAGTCGGCCTCCTCGGCGACCGACGCCGCCGGATAGCGGCCGACCAGCGGCGCCTCCGGGTCGAGTCGGGCCGGGTCCAGCCGCCGGCCCCGGACCAGCGAGGACGGGGCGATGGCCTGCACGGCGGCGGCCAGGATCGGCGCCGACGAGCGGTAGTTGCGGTTGAGCCGGACCAGTCGGGCGTCGGTGAAGTCCTGCGAGAAGCGCAGGAAGTAGCCGACGTCGGCACCCCGGAACGAGTAGATCGCCTGGTCCGGGTCACCGATCGCGCACAGGTTGCCGTCGGCGGGGCTGAGCAGCCGCAGCAGCTCGTACTGCACCGCGTCGACGTCCTGGTACTCGTCGACGAAGATCCACCGCCAGCGGTCCCGGTACCGCTCGACCAGCTTCCGGTCGGCCCGCAGCAGCTCCACGGGCAGGCTCACCAGCTCGTCGAGGTCGACGAGGTCCTGCTTGCGCAGCAGCGCCGTGTAGGCGTCGAGGTCGTCGCCGGCCTCCGACCGGGCCGCCGCCCGCTCGGGGTCGTCGGCGATCCGGAAACCGACCGGCAGGCCCACCGCGTCGGCGTTCTCCCGCAGGATGGTCAACCCCAGCGCGTGGAACGTGCCCACGGTGACGTCCTCGGCGACCGGGCCGAGCAGACTGTCGAGGCGGTGCCGCAGCTCCTCCGCCGCGCGGCGGGTGAACGTGATGGCAAGGCAGTGCTCGGGGAAGACGTTCAGCTCGGCGCAGAGGTACGCGATCCGGTGGGTGAGCGTCCGCGTCTTGCCGGTGCCCGGACCAGCCACGATGAGCAGCGGCCCGCCGGGCGCGGACGCGGCCACCCGCTGCATCGCGTCCAGCCGGTCCAGCAGACCCGTGCCGACCTCCTCCATGCCGGAGAGCATCGGCTCGAAGGGTTCGTGTGGCGATGGCGGCGACGCGATCGGCGGGGCGGGCGGCGGCGTCGGGGCCTTGCGCTTCGGCTCCGCCCTGGGCGCCGCCGGGCGCTTGGTCGCGGCCCGGGGCGCCGGCTCCGCGGGACGCCGCTGCGCCGGCACGGGTACGTCGAACAGCGTCTCCTGCGTACCCAGCTCGGACGGGTCGAACAGGGTGATCACTCCGTACTCGCCGTCGTAGCCGGGCACCCGGCGCACGTCGCCGCGCCGCAGCCGGCCGATGCCCTCCGCGAGCAGCTCACCACCGACCTGCGCGATGTCGGTCAGCGGCGTCGTGGTCAGGATCTCCAGCTCGGGGCCGAGCGCGGCGAGCAGCTCGTTGAACCGCCCCTCGACCTTCTTCGAGCGGGCGCCCACCTTGTTGATCTCGCCGAGGATCTCGGCCAGCGGCACCAGGTGGGTGACCTCGCGGGCCTGCGCCGGGCGGTGCCCCTCCGGACGGTCGGCCAGCTCCTCGATCCGGCTGAGCACGCCCACGGTGAGCGGCTTGCCGCACTCGGGGCAGCGCCCCCCGGCGGCCCGGGTCCGCTCCGGGGACCAGTTGACCCCGCAGAGCCGGTGCCCGTCCGCGTGGTACTTGCCCTCCTCCGGGAAGAACTCGATCGTGCCGGCCAGGCCGTCGCCGGTGCGCAGCGCCTCCCGGACGGCGAAGAAGTCCCGCTCGGCGGTCAGCACGGTGGCCTCCCGGCCCAGCGCCGGCGGCGAGTGCGCGTCCGAGTTGGACACCAGTTGGTAGCCGTCCAGGCTGCCGACGCGCCAGTTCATCGCCGGGTCGGAGGAGAGGCCCGTCTCCACCGCGAAGATGTGCCCGGCCAGGTCGGCGTAGCAGTCCGCGATCGCGTCGAAGCCCGACTTGGAGCCCAGCGCGGAGAACCACGGCGTCCAGATGTGCGCCGGGACGAGATAGCCGTCCGGGCTCGCCTCCAGGGTGATCTCCAGCAGATCCCGCGAGTCGAGGCCCAGGATCGGTCGGCCGTCGGAGCCGAGGTTGCCGATCCGCCCCAGCGCGGTGTTGAACCGGGCCACCGCCTCCAGATCCGGCAGGTAGATCAGGTGGTGCACCTTGCGGGTCCGGTCGTCCCGCTTGTAGATGGTGGAGATCTCCACGCTCAGCATGAACCGGACCGCGTCCGTGTCGGTCGTACCGGCGAGCCGCGGTGGCAGCCGGCGGGCGATGTCCCGCTCCGCCTCCGGGTCGAGCCGGTAGAGCCCCGGCTCCGCCGGGCGCAGCGTCTCGACCAGGTGGTCGTACCAGGCGGGGTGGGTGAAGTCCCCCGTGCCGAGCAGGGCGATGCCCTTGCGCCGCGCCCACCAGGCGAGGTTCGGCAGAGTGAGGTCCCGGCTGCACGCGCGCGAGTACTTCGAGTGGATGTGCAGGTCCGCGACGAATGGCGAAAGGCCACCGGAGGGTACGGCGCTGAACGGGGGCACGCCGCATCCTGTCACGCCCGCCGCGCGGGTCGCCCGCCGCCACGCGCGGACGTGACGTCCGCTATGCCGAGCGCAACTCGACCAGACTGATCTGCGGCTCCGCGCCGACCCGCACCGGAGGGCCCCAGAAACCGGCGCCGTTGGTCACGTAGACCTTGGTGCCGTCGACCTCGCCGAGCCCGCTGACCACCGGCTGCTCCAACCGCACGGCCAGGTTGAACGGCACCATCTGACCGCCGTGGGTGTGCCCGGACAGTTGCAGGTCGACGCCGTACGTGGCCGCCTCCACCGCCGCCAGGGGCTGGTGTGCGAGCAGGATCACCGGACGGCTCGGGTCGCGGTCACCGAGGGCGGCGGCGAAGTCCGGACCGGCGGCGAGGCCGGTGCCCGCGCCGGTGAGGTCGTTCACGCCGGCCAGGTCGAGTACGCCGCCCCGGGCCTGGATCTCCTGCCGCCGGTTCTGCAGGACCCGCAGGCCGAGCCGGTCGACCTCCTGGACCCACTCCTCGACGCCGGAGTAGTACTCGTGGTTGCCGGTGACGAAGAAGCTGCCGTAGCGGGAGCGCAGGCCACGAAGCGGCGCGACGGCCGAACCCAGCTCGGCCACCGAGCCGTCGACCAGGTCACCGACGACCGCCACCAGATCGGCGTCGAGCCGGTTGATGGCGGCGACGATCCGCTCGGTGTGCGCCCGGCCGCGCAGCGGGCCGAGGTGGATGTCGGAGACGGTGGCGATGCGCAGGCCATCCATGCTGCGCGGGAGCTTGGCGAGCGGGATCCGTACCCGGTCCAGTCGCGGCGGGCCGAGGGCGGTGCGCACCCCGTACCCCGTGACGCCGGCGGCGGTGAGGCCGGCGAAGATGGCCGCCCCACGGGCGAGCAGCAACCGACGGGACGGGTCGTGGTCGGGCGCCACGGTGGCCGCGGCGGCCGGCGGCTCGGTCGGCCCGGCGGCACCGACAAGCACCGGCTCGGGTGCGGCGGTGGTGGGCTCGGCGGCCACCACGCGGCGGCGCAGCACCAGCCGGGTGACCAGCATCGGCACTTCCAGCACGATGAGCGCGACGAGCAGGTAGAACATCAGCGCGAGCCACAGGTAACCCGGCCAGGCGAGCCAGTAGAGGCCGGCCTGAGTGCCGGTCAGGGTGACCGGCACGAGGAACGCAAGCACCAGCGCCGCGACCCCGCCGGCCCGCCGCCAGCGGCCCGGCGTGGTGGTGTCCCGGACGAGCCGCTTCCACAGGTAGAGGTGGATGAGGCCGGTGACCAGCGCCAGGACGGCCACGAACCCCACAACCGCCAACATCTGTGCGCCTCCCTCAGCCGCCCGCGAACGGCGGCAGGACGTCGATCGTGGCCCCGCCCGGCAGGGGTGTCGCACGATCATGACAGCTGACGCCGTCCACGAGGAAACTCGCGACGCGCAGCACGGCGGCGAGACGGTCGCCGTGCCGTCGGGCCAGGTCGGCGGTGAGGTCGTCGAGCGACCGGCCGGCGGGCACGACCTCCTCGGAGCGCCCGACGGCGGCGCGGGCGCCCGCGAAGTAGCGGACGGTCATCGGTGTCGGGTCCACGGGTCAGCCTCCGATCGCGGACATCGGGCGGGTCGGCTGGAGGAAGGTGGGGTCGTCGATGCCGTGCCCGGCGCGTTTGCCCCACATGGCGGTGCGCCAGCGTCGGGCCAGCTCCTCGTCGTCCGCGCCGCCGCGCAGCGCGGCCCGCAGGTCGGACTCCTCAGTGGCGAAGAGGCACGCGCGGACCTGGCCGTCGGCGGTCAGCCGGGTGCGGTCGCAGTCACCGCAGAACGGGCGGGTGACGCTTGCGATCACGCCCACGCGGGCCGGGCCGCCGTCGACCAGCCAGGTCTCCGCCGGGGCCGCGCCGCGTTCGGTCGGATCGGGGCTGAGGTCGAATCGGGTACGCAGGGACGCCAGGATCTCCTCGGCCGTGACCATCGTGTCGCGGTCCCAGCCGTGCTGGGCGTCCAGCGGCATCTGCTCGATGATCCGCAGTTGGTAGCCGTGGTCGAGGGCGAAGCGGAGCAGCGCCGGCGCCTCGTCCTCGTTCACGCCGCGCATCAGCACCGAATTGATCTTCACGGGGTCGAGGCCCGCAGCGGCGGCCCCGGCGAGCCCGGCGAGCACCGCGTCCAGCCGGGGACGACGGGTGAGCTGGGTGAACCGGGCCGGATCGAGCGTGTCCAGGGAGACGTTCACCCGGTCCAGGCCGGCCGTACGCAGCGCCGGGGCGAGCCGGTCCAGGCCGATGCCGTTTGTGGTGAGGGAGATCCGGGGGCGGGGCTCGACGGCGGCCACCGAGGCCACGATGTCGACCAGGCCGGCCCGGATCAGCGGCTCGCCCCCGGTGAACCGCACCTCGGTCACGCCGAGCCGCTCGACGGCCAACCGGACCAGCCGGACGATCTCCGCGTCGGTGAGCAGCTCGGGGCCGGCCAGCCAGGGCAGCCCCTCGGCCGGCATGCAGTAGGTGCAGCGCAGATTGCACTTGTCGGTCAAGGACACGCGCAGGTCCCGGGCGACGCGGCCGTACCGGTCGACGAGGACGCCGTCGGTCCGTGGGGCGACGCTCACCTGTCGACCGTAGCGCGCCCGGCCCGGCCAGGGGCGGCGCGGGCATTCTCGACGACCGCATCGCGCCAGCCGCCGCCGAACAGCGCGGTGTGCACGAGCAGCAGGTGGAGTTGGTGCAGCGGCACCCGTTCGCGCCAGCCGGCCGACAGCGGCCAGCTCTCCCGGTAGGCAGCCAGCACCGTGTCCAGGTGGGGGAGGCCGCCGAAGAGCGCCAGCTGGGCGAGATCGGTCTCGCGGTGCCCGCCGTGCGCCGCCGGATCGACGAGCCAGACCCGGTCGTCCGCGCCCCACAGCACGTTGCCCGGCCACAGGTCGCCGTGGATGCGTGCCGGCGGCTCGTCGCCGCCGAACTCGCCCAACCGGCCCATCACCTGCTCGACGAGCGCGGCGTCCTCGTTTGTCAGAGCGCCCCGGTCGACCGAGTGGCGCAGGTAAGGGGCGAGTCGTCGTTCGGCGAACCAGGTCGACCAGGGACCGTCGTCGGCCGTGTTGTCCTGCGGGAGCGCTCCGATGAAGCCGGGCCAGGGCGCGCCGAGGGCGGGGGCGCCGGCCCGGTGCAGGTCGGCCAGCTCGCGGCCGAACCGCTCCGCCGCCTCCCTCGTCGGCTCGCCGGGCTCCACCCAGTCGAGCGCCAGCAGGTCGGGCAACGCCACGAGCACCTCGGGTACGGCCACCGCGCCCGCCTCCCGAAGCCAGCGCAACCCGGCCGCCTCGGTCTCGAAGAATCCCTCCGGCGCCGGCCGGTCGGCCTGTTCGGGCCAGGACTTGGCGAAGACGGAGTGCCCGTCGTCGAGGGTGAGCCGGGCCGCCGCGCAGATGTCCCCACCGGCGACCGGTGTCTCCCGGATCCGTTGGTGGGTACGGAACGTCGGCAGGTGTGCCGGGTGCGCGCGCAGGTACGCCAGGTCCATCAGCGCACGGTAACCGCTCCCCGTGACACATCTGTGTCGTGTGAGCACATCGGAATGCGTTCACCTGGACAAATACGCTCAGTAACTGTGGATAAGCCGCGTGTCATCCACAGGGGCGGCGGGGACGGTTGGGTGGGTCGCAGGCTCCGGACATGACCTCGACCGAACGTGCCCAGCTCGCCGTCCGCTCGCCCGCCGACCTGATCGCCGCCGTGCCGTACCTGCTCGGCTTCCACCCCGCCGACAGCGTGGTCGCGGTGGCGCTGCGCGGCCGGCAGATCATCTTCGCTGCCCGCGCCGACCTGCCGGCCCCGTCCACCGATCCTGTCGAGCAGGCCCGGCACCTGGCCGGGGTGATCCTGCGGCAGGGCGCGGAGGCAGCCACCGTGGTCGGCTACGGGCCTCCCGAACGGGTGACGCCGAGCGTGGACGCGGTGCGCGTCGCCCTCGCGGGCGCCGGGCTGGAGGTGCTCGACGCGCTGCGGGTCACCGACGACCGCTGGTGGTCCTACCTCTGCCCCGAGGCCGACTGCTGCCCTCCCGAAGGTCGGCGCTACGACGCCACGGCCAACCAGGTGACCGCCTCGGCGGTGTTCGCCGGCCAGGTCGCCCTCCCCGACCGCGCCGCCCTCGTGGCGCAGGTGGCGCCGGTGGTCGGCGACGCCCGGGACGCGGCCCGCGCCGCCACCACCCGCGCCGGGCTGAGACTGACCGAGCTGGTCGGGCAGGCGCCCGCGAGCGACCTGCTCGGCGGTCGCGCACTGCGCTCCGCCGGGGTGGCGGCGATCCGCGAGGCGCAGCGCGCGCAGCGGCGGGGCGTACGGCTCGACGACGACGAGGTGGCCTGGTTGAGCGTTCTGCTGACCCACCTGCCGATCCGTGACCACGCCTGGGAACGCACCGACGGCCGGGACCGGGACATCGCCCTCTGGACCGACGTGCTGCGCCGCGCCGAACCGGAGCTGACCGCCGCACCCGGCGCGCTGCTGGCGTTCGCCGCCTGGCGGGCGGGGCAGGGAGCGCTGGCAGCGGTCGCTCTGGAGCGTGTGCTGGCCCTGCACCCCGACTATTCGCTGGCCCAACTCCTGGACGACCTGCTCCGGCGTGGGGTGCCCCCGTCCGAGCTGGACGGCTGGCCGTCGGTCGGGATGCCGGGCGTGGTCCGTCCCCGCAAGCGGAGCCGACGTGGCCGGCGCTGACCGACCCGGCTGGACGTCCGGTAGTGCCGCTCGACCGCTGAGTCGCGGGGGTGTCAGGCCGGTTGCTCCACCGCGATCCGTTGCGGGCCGGCGTAGACGTTCATGGTCCGGCCGCGCAGGAAGCCGACGAGCGTCATCCCCGCCTCGTCGGCCAGCTCGACGGCGAGGGTGCTCGGCGCGGACACGGCGGCGAGCAGCGGCAGGCCGGCCATCCACGCCTTCTGGGTCAGTTCGAAGCTGGCCCGGCCGGACACCAGCAGCAGGTACCCGGCCAGGGGCAGCCGGCGTTCCCGCACCGCCCAGCCGATCACCTTGTCCACCGCGTTGTGCCGGCCCACGTCCTCGCGGAGCACCACGAGTTCGCCGGAGGGCGTGAACAGGCCCGCCGCGTGGAGTCCGCCGGTCCGGTCGAAGCCGCGTTGGGCGGCGCGCATCCGGTCGGGCAGTTCGGCGAGGAGGGTGGCCGGCACGGTGAGCGGGTCCGCCGAGACCGGAAACAGCGACCGGGTACGGACCGCGTCGATGCTGGCCTTGCCGCAGACGCCGCAGGAACTGGTCGTGTAGAAGTTCCGGGACGGGTCGGTGGTCGGCTCCGGCACGCCGGGGGCGAGCACGACGTCCACCACGTTGTACGTGTTCGGCGTCTCCGCGCCGGCGCACAGCTGCGCCGTGTGCACGTCATCGGTGGACCGGATCAGCCCCTCGGTGAGCAGGAAGCCGATGGCCAGGTCCAGGTCGTCACCGGGGGTGCGCATGGTGACGGCGAGCGGACGACGGCGGCCCGGGCCGGCGGCGCCCACCCGGATCTCCAGCGGCTCCTCCACGGCGAGGGTGTCCGGCCGTCGGACGGCTCCGCGTCCGTCGCCCGCCGCGTCCAGGTCGATCCGGAGTACGCCCCGTCGGTCAGTTGCCCGTCCCATCCCGCCATCCTGCACCCCGCGGCGGTACGCCCGCACGGCCACCGCCCATCGCGCGCCCGCACCGGCCGCGGACCGGGGGCGGCGCGGCTACCGTGACCGGATGGGGTCGTACGCCGCAGTGGTGCTCGCGGGCGGGGCAGCCCGACGGATGGGTGGGGTGGACAAGCCCGCGCTTCCGGTCGGCGGCCGGTCGATGCGTGACCGGGTGCTGGCGGCTGTCGCCGATGCCGCGCCGCGCGTGCTGGTCGGTCCGGCCGAGGCCGTACCGTCCGGCGTGCGGGTCACCCGGGAGGCCCCTGCCGGTGGGGGGCCGGTCGCCGCGACGGCGGCGGGGCTGGCGCTGCTCGATCCCGACTCGACGGTGGTCGCGTTGCTCGCCGCCGACCTGCCGCTGCTCACCCGTGCCGCGATCGGCGAACTGCTGGCCGGCCTCGACGGGCGGCGGCAGCTCGACGGGGTGTGCTTCGTCGACGCCGACGGTCGACGGCAGTCGCTGTGCGGGGTGTGGCGGGTCGCCGCGCTGCGCGTCGGACTGGACCGGCTGGCGGCGGAGCGCGACGGCGACCTGGCCGGGGCGTCGGTGCGGTCGCTGCTGGGCGGTCTCCTCGTCGGGGAGGTGCCCTGGGGCGGTGCCGGCCCGCAGCCCTGGTTCGACTGCGACACTGACGAGGACGTACGCCGGGCGGAGGAGTGGGTGCGATGACGGTGCTGGACGACTGGGTCACGGCGGCCTGCGCCGAGTTGGACCTGGATTCGACCCAGGTCCCCGTGTCGGCGGTGCTGGACGTGGCCCGCGACGTCGCCCACCAGGTGCTGCGACCGGGTGCGCCGGTCAGCGCGTACCTGCTCGGGTTGGCGGTGGGCCGGGGCGCCGAGCCGGCGGACGCCGCGGCCCGGCTGAGCGCTCTCGCGGCCAGCTGGCCGGTGGAGCTGGGCGCCGACCGTGCCGACCGCGGCTCGTTGTCCGATCCCGGTCCGGGCTGATCCGACCTCCGGACGGCGTGGGTAGGGTGGCCGTGACGGACGGAGGCGATCATGACGGCTGACCACCCCTCGGCGCCGGACGGTGAGCTGCCAGGCGGAGCGGCGGAATCGATTCTGCTCGACGAACCCAGCAGCACCGACCTGCGGGCCAAGGTGACCGAGGCGTGGCAGGAGTTCGCCCGAGCCCTGGCCGTACGTCTGCGGGAGCTGTCCGCGGGCGCGCACCTTGAGCTGACCCTGGACCCGACCGCCTCCGGGACGGGGGACGCCGTCTACTCGATCAGTGTCGACGTCGACGATGCCGGCGGCCTCTCCGCCCGGGCGGTCGGGAACGCCGCCCTGCCGGCGGGCTACCGGCTGGACCGCGCCGCGGTGGCCGACATGATCGCGCTCGGCTGGTCTCCGCCGGGTGTGGTGACCGGTTCGGGCAACTCCTTCGGGCTGGACGGTACGACGGCGGAGGCGACCCGCGTCGCCGCGCTGCTCTCCCGGACGCTGCGCGACGTCTACGGTGCCCCGCACCCGGCGTTCCTCGTCTACCTGGTGCAGGACGCCGAGGGTGAGCCGCTGGCCGTGGAGCCGTTGGGCACCGCGCGCAGCGAGTTCGGTCCGGACGCCGACGTCGAGGCCGACCTGGAGGAGGCGCTGGCCGAGGCTGCCGCCGCGCAGGTGGAACGGGACGACGTGCTCGACCTGGCCGACCGGGTGCGCACGGTCGTCTCCACCATGCTCAAGTCCGACACCGACCGGTTGCAGATCGACTCGGACGGCGACATCAACATCCGCGCCGGTTCGGCGATGGTCTTCGTCCGGGTGCGGGACAACCCGCCGCTGGTGGACGTCTTCTCCCCGGTTCTGACCGAGGTGGAGCCGACCGAGCGGCTCTACGTCAAGCTCTCCGAGCTGACCAACCGGATGCCGATCGGCCGGCTCTACTGCGCCGACGACACGGTATGGGCGTCCATCCCGGTGTTCGGCCGCAACTTCCAGGCCACCCATCTGATGCTGGCCGTGCAGGTGATGACGGGCCTCGCCGACGAGTTGGACGACCGGCTGCACGGCGAGTTCGGCGGCAAGCGGTTCTTCGGCGAGGGCGACAAGCCGGTCCGCCGCGACGAGTCGGACCACCGCACCGGCATGTACCTCTAGGCGACGTCCAGCAGCGTCTTGCCGACCGTCGCGCGCGCCTCGATGGCGGCGTGCGCGTCGGCGGCGCGCTCCAGTGGGAAGCGTTGGCCGATCAGCGGCCGGAGTCGGCCGGCCGCCGCGTCCGCGAGGGCCTGCCCGGTGTACGCCCGCAGGCGCTCGGGCGACACCTCCGGGCGGACCTGCGTGACCTGTCGGGCCGTGGCGGCCTCGGGGGAGATGGGGGACCAGGTGCCACTGGCCAGCCCGAAGCTGACCATGCGGCCACCGGGTTCCAGCAGGTCGAACGCTGTCGCGGCGATGTCCCCTCCGACGCCGTCGAACACGACGTCGACCCCGCCCATGGCGTCCAGGACCCGCTCGGCCCAGCCGGGCCGGCGGTAGTCGACGGCCAGTTCGGCGCCGAACCCGGGCAGCAGGTCCACCTTGCGTGGCCCGCCGGCGGCGCCGACCACCCGGCCGCCGGCCCGGGCGGCGAGCTGCACCAGCAGGCTGCCCACGCCGCCCGCGGCGGCCTCCACCAGCACCCGGTCGCCGGGGCGTACGCCGACGGCGTCGATGAGCATGGTGGCGGTACGCCCGTCGGCCAGCAGCGCCACCGCCTCGTCGAGGGCCAGGCCGGTGGGCACCTCGATCGTTGCTGCCGCGTCCACGACCGCGCGTTCGGCGTACCCGCCGAAGCCGCCGGTGGCGCTCACCACCCGCTTCCCGAGCAGCGCCGGGTCGACGTCCGGCCCGACGAAGGTGATCACGCCGCCGACGCCGTTGCCGGGGATCAGCGGGGGTGTGACCCGGAACGGGCCGGGCCGGCCGGAGCGCTGCTGGGTCTCGACGAAGGTGATGTTCGCGTGCGCGACGTCGATCGACACCTGGCCGGGGCCGGGCGTCGGGTCGGGCGCGGTGTCGGGCACCAGCACCTCCGGCCCACCGAACTCACGTAACCAGATCGCCCGCATGGAGTCCCCCTCGTGTCGTGTCAGGCCGCCACGAGTCCACCACCTGAACCGCGCTTGAGGTCAAGCCCGGGTGGACGGACCGACGCCCGGGGATTCCACCAGCCGGGACAGGACGATGGTGCTGCGGGTGGAGGTCACGAAGGACTCCGCGCGCAGCCGCTCCAGGGCCGCCTCCAGGTGGGCGATGTCGGCGGCGCGCAGGTGCACCAGCGCGTCCGCCTCGCCGGAGACGGTGTACGCGCCGACCACTTCCGGGTGTCGACGCGCGGCGACGCCGATCTGCGCGGGGGTGGTCCGGCCGGCGCAGAACAGCTCGACGAACGCCTCAGTCGTCCAGCCGACGGCGGCCGGATCGACCACGGCCGTGAACCCCCTGATCACGCCGGTGGCCCGCAGCCGGTCGACCCGGCGCTTGACCGCTGGGGCGGAGAGTGACACCCGCGTGCCGATGTCGGCGTACGACGCACGGGCGTCGGCGACGAGCAACGCAATGATCCGCTGGTCTACCGCGTCTATCTGCAACGTTCCGCCTCTGGGAAGCAACGGTTGTGGCTGTTACCAAAGTTCTACGGTACCTACTCTTGGTGACCGTGAACCAGCAGCGAGTCTCGCGAAAGCGGACATATCTCATGTGCTCGCCCGAGCACTTCGCGGTCGAGTACGCGATCAATCCGTGGATGGACGTGACCACCCCGGTGGACCGGGACCTGGCCGTCAAGCAGTGGGACCGGCTGCGCGAGACGCTTGTCGGCCTCGGCCACGACGTGCACCTGCTCACCCCCGAGCCGGGCCTGCCGGACATGGTCTACGCCGCCAACGGCGCATTCATGGTGGACGGCAGCGTCTACGGCGCCCGCTTCAAGCACGAGCAGCGGGCCGCCGAGGCCGCCGCGCACCATGCCTTCTACGAGGCGCAGGGCTGGCGGTTCATCGCCCCGAGCGAGACCAACGAGGGCGAGGGTGACTTCGCGTACGTGCCGGAGGCGCACGGTGGCCTGATCCTGGCCGGGCACGGCTTCCGCACCGAGGTCCCGGCGCACGCCGAGGCGCAGGAGGCGCTGGGCCGGCCGGTGGTGTCGCTGCGCCTGATCGACCCGCGGTTCTACCACCTGGACGTGGCGCTCGCCGCCATCGACGACTCGAACGTCGTCTACTTCCCCGGGGCGTTCTCGGCGGCCAGTCAGCGGGTGCTGACCCAGCTCTTCCCGGACGCCGTGCTCGCGGACGACGAGGACGCCATGGCCTTCGGGCTCAACCTGGTCAGCGACGGCGCGAACGTCGTGCTCAACAGCGAGGCCACCCGGCTGGCCGGCAAGCTCAAGGCCGCCGGCTACCACCCCGTCCCGGTCGAGTTGGGCGAGCTGAAGAAGGGCGGCGGCAGCGTGAAGTGCTGCATCGCCGAACTGCGGCACTGACCCGAACACTGCCGCGTACGCCAGGGGCCGACCTCCCGACGGGAGGTCGGCCCCTGCTGCTGCGGGCGCGGGCGGTCAGCCCAGCGTGGCCAGCTCGTTGATCAGCACGTTCGACATGACCTGGCCGTCGCGCTGCACCTCCCGCAGGTACCACTTCTGCTGCGGGGTACGCGGCTGGTTGAACTGCCAGATCCCGCGCGGGCTGTCGATCTGGCCGATCTTGCCGAGCGCCAGGTTGACCTGCTGCGGCGTCGGCTTCCCACCGGTCAGCTGGATGGCCTGGTCGAGCACCTGCGCCGCGTCGTACGACGCCATGGCGTAGGTGGTCGGGGTGGCCTGGTACTTCTTGCGGTACGCCGAGGCGAAGACCCGGTTGGACGTGTTGTTCAGGTCGGCCGAGTAGTTCAGCGCGGTCTGGATGCCCAGCGCGTTGTCCTTGAGGTTCTCCAGCACGGTGCCCTCGGTGAGGAAACCGGGCGCGTAGACGGGGCCGGAGAACTTCTCGCGCAGCTGCTTGATGAACTCCACCGCGGCGGCGCCGGCGAAGAAGCAGAAGACCGCCGTCGGCTTCTTGGCCAGCGCCTTGTTGATGTCCACGGTGAACGCGGTCTTCCCCGGGTTGGCGTTGGCGGTGGTGTAGGTCACCGGGTCGGCGATCCGCGGGTCGGTGGCGCCGAACTCCTGCCGGAAGCCTCGCACCACGTCCGGGCTGCCGACGTTCTCCGGCATGATGATCGCGACGCGGCCGTTGGCCGGCAGCTGGTCACGCAGGTAGCGGCCGAGCGCCCGGCCGGCCTCGTCCAGCACGTAGGACGTACGCCAGATGTAGAAGACACTCTGGAGGCTGCTCGGTGAGGCGTTGGAGCCGATCAGGGGGACCCGGGCCTGCTCCACGGTGTCCCGGATGCCGACCATCACGGCCGAGTTGACGACCCCGGTGAGCGCCAGCACGCCCTGCTTGAGCAGGTCGTCGACGGCGGCCTTGCCGGTCTTGGCGTTGTCGCCCTCGTCGGCGGTCAGCAGGGTGACCGGGTGACCGCCCAACCGCTGGTCGTGCAGGTCCAGAAAGAGCTGGAAGCCGTTGGTGATGTCGTCACCGATGCTCTTGAAGCCGCCGGCCTGCGGCGTGATCAGACCGATCTTGATCGGGCTCCGGTCGGCGGGCTGGGCGTCGGTGTCGGAGCCACAACCGGCGGCGAATCCGGTGGTACCGAGCGCGGCCAGGAGTTGGAGCGCCCGCCTGCGATTCATCTGTGACACCGAGTTCCTTCCCAGGAGCGTTGCAGGGCAGAACACACCGCCCCTCCGGCGTTCTACCTGCTCCGCGACGCTGCGTCAATGGCTATTGATCATCGTGTAGGGACCGCAACACATCGAGGATTCGGGGCCAGGCCGAGGACTGCGGGTCGATCAGCCCGAAATGCTCGTGTCCGGGCAGTTCAAGAAGGGAAATATCGGATCCTGAGGCATGGGCTGCCGCGACGAATTCACGGCTCATCGCCACCGGAACCTGCTGATCCTCCGAACCATGAACGACCACTGTCCGTGTTCGCACGGGCACCAACATCCGTGGATCGGCCGCCGCGTACCGGTCCGGAACGTCCGCCGGGCCGCCCCCGAGCAGCGCCGCCACCGCGCCGGAGTCCAGATCCCGCCGGTACGCCTCGCCCAGGTCGGCCACCGGGGCGAGGGCGAGCACCCCGGCCACCGTGGTCGGCGAGGTGGCCGCCACGTACAGCGCCAGGTGGCCGCCGGCGGAGTGCCCGACCAGGATCGGGGCCGCCCGGTTGACCCGGTCGGGCAGCACCTCGGCGGCCAGTCCGGGTAGTGCGGCGACGCCGGTCAGCGCGTCGTGCAGCGTGCCCGGCCAACCACCGCCAGGCTGCCCGGTACGCCGGTACTCCAGCTGCGCCACCGGATAGCCGAGTGCGGCGAGTGCGGCGGCCAGCGGACCGGTGTGCCGCCTGTCGTACTCGGCCCGCCAGAAGCCGCCGTGCACCACGACGACCAGCGGCCGCGCCGGTCCGCTGCCCGCCGGGGACCGCAGGTCGGCAACCTGGTCCGGGTGATCGCCGTACGTCACTGTGTGGTCGGGCTCCGGGGCGGGCCGGGTCAGCACGGCACGCGGGTCGGCAGGCATGGCGCGACGGTAGCGCGCCCCGCCCGGGTGGTTCGGCCCCGGGAGTCGGTCCCGGGAGGCATGGCTCGCGTCCGCTGGGTAAAGATGGACCCCATGACCGAAGCGCGCTCCGCTGGACACAACGACGAGCCCGGCCCCGACGACTCCGGCCAGTCCGGCACCGTGGTGGTGGTGGGCCCGGACGGCCGACCGATCGGCACGATGCAGACAGAGGAGGGTCAGGGCGAGGACCCGACCCGCCTGGTCGAGCAGCCGGCCAAGGTGATGCGGATCGGCAGCATGATCAAGCAGCTCCTGGAGGAGGTCAAGGCCGCCCCACTGGACGACGCCAGCCGCAACCGGATGCGGGAGATCCACGAGCGGTCGATCGTCGAGCTCAAGGAGGGCCTCGCGCCCGAGCTGCGCGACGAACTGGAACGGATCTCGCTGCCGTTCACCGAGGACAAGGCCCCCAGCGAGGGCGAGCTGCGGATCGCGCACGCGCAGCTCGTCGGCTGGCTGGAGGGCCTGTTCCACGGCATCCAGGCGGCCCTGGTGGCCCAGCAGATGGCAGCCCGGGTCCAGTTGGAGCAGATGCGCGGTGGCCGGCAGGCGCTGCCCAGCGGCCCCGGCGGCGTCGGCGGCGTCGTACCGGGGATGCCGGGCATCGGCCAGCCCGGTGGTGGCGAGGGTCACAACACCGGCCAGTACCTGTAAGCGTTCCCGCTCAGTCCACCCCGAAGACCTTCTCCAGATAGGCCGCCACGCCGTCCTCGGTGTTCGCCGTCGTCACCTCGTCGGCGACCGCCAGGACGGCGCGGTGCGCGTTGGCCACCGCCACGCCGCGCCCGGCCCAGGTCAGCATCGGTACGTCGTTGGGCATGTCGCCGAAGGCCAGCACGTCCTCGGCGGCTATCCCGAGCCGCTCGCAGTACCACGCCAGGCCAGCGGCCTTGGTCACGCCGGCGGCGGAGATCTCCACCAGGCCGGACGCCGACGAGTGTGTCGCCTCGGCCAGCCCCGTCACCGCCGCGGCGATCAGCTCGGCGAAAGCATCCGGGTCCTGCTCGCCGGCTCGGGCCAGCAGCTTCACCGCCGGGACCGAGAGCAGTTCCTCGGGCGTCTCGATCGGTCGGATGCCGTCGGCGTCGGCGTCCCAGCGCAGCGGGTAGTGCGCCTCGTGCCGCATCTCCCGGCTGTCCAGGATCTCCACCGCGAAGCTGATGCCGGGCACCTCGGCGCGCAGCCGCCGGGCCACCTCCGCCAGGTGCTGTGGTGCGAGCGGATCGGCACGGACCACCTCGTCGGCGAACGGGTCGTAGACCACGGCGCCGTTGGCGCAGACCGCCGGCAGTGGCTCGGCGAGCTGGTCGTACACCATCTTGAGCCAGCGGACCGGGCGGCCGGTGACCAGCACGACCGGCGTGCCGCGCGCGGAGATCCGCGCGATCAGGTCGGCGGTGCGTGGGCTGACTGTGTGGTCGTCGCGGATCAGCGTGCCGTCGATGTCGGTGGCGATCAGGCGGGGTGTCTCTCCCATCACCTGGACAGTAGCCGGTCCAGGTACACGGCCACTCCGTCGTCGTCGTTGCGCAGGGTCACCTCGTCGGCGGCGGCACGCAGGGCGGGGTGCGCGTTGGCGACCGCCACCCGGGACCAGCCGGCCCACTCGAACATCGGCAGGTCGTTGGGCATGTCACCGAAGACCAGGACGTCGGCCGGGTCCACCCCGAGGCTCTGCGCCACCACTGTCAGCCCGGTCGCCTTGTCCACACCCGGCGGGCAGATCTCCACGAAGCCGAGCCCGGCCTGGGTGAGCGTGGCCACCTGCGGCGGGATGATCCGGCGGGCCACCGCCAGCAACTCGTCCACGTGGTGGTCGGCGGTCCTGGCGAATGCCTTGATCACGTCGCAGGAGAGGCATTCGTCGCGGGTGCGTGCCTCGAACCGGTCCTGGTAGGGCCAGCTCTCGTGGTAGTCGCCCCAGAGCGGCGCGTCGTGCTCGTCGGAAGCCTCGACCATGACGGTCAGCGGGCCGACCTCGGCCTCCAGGTCGGTGAGCAGGCGGGCCAGCACCTCGGCGGGCAGCCGCTCGTCGCGGAGCACGACGGGTCCGGCGGGATCGCTCTGGTCGACCACCCGGCCACCGCCGGCCATCACCAGGAAGTCGGCGGCCCGGATGTCGTTGCGGGTCAGCTCGGTCAACCGCGGGCCGCGTCCGGTAGCGCCGACCACCGGAATTCCGGCGGCCCGCACCCGGTCGAGCACCCCATGGGTGTACGCGGAGACGGTGTCATCGCTGCGGACCAGCGTCCCGTCGAGGTCGGTCGCGATCAGCTTGGGTAGTCCGGGGCGGGTCATCGTTCCTCCTTCGCCCGCCGCCGTCGCAGCCAGCCGTGCGGTCCTGGTGCAGAGACCCGGCGTGACGGCGGGCAGCAACCGTACCTCGCGAAACAGCCTCCAACCATGGCTTCCAGGCGAATCGGACCCCAACGCCGGGTGCCTGTGGCATGTCGCCCGACATCCCCGTGATCCTGCACGTTCGGTCGCCGTTCTGTGGCGTTCTACACCTTCTGTCGGCCCAGGAAGTGCGGAATCGGCGCGTGGTCAGGGGTTTTGTGGGTGGGCGAAGGGGGTTGTCGGGGTGACTGTCAGGTCGGCCGGGGCGCGGAGGCCGTCCTCGTCCTCGACCGGGTCCCCGTGGCGGCGGCGGGGCCAGAGAGGCCCCGTCCCGCCCATTGGCCGGTCGTCCTCCACTCGTGCCGTCGGCGCCAGCCGCAGGGCCACCCCGAACAGGACGCAGGCGACGAACGCCATCACCAGGCCCCGGCCGTACTCGGCCCGGAAACCGTCCTGCGGCGAGTAGAAGAAGTTCCGCTGGCCGGGATCGTTGAGTGTCGCCGTGGCCGCGACCAGCAACGCCACAAGCGCGCCGGCCAGGGTGAGCCCCACCAACCGGGCGTTCGTTCGGACGGCCGCCGTGCCCCCCAGCGCCAGCGCCACGGTGCACACCAGCAGGAGCAGCCCGACCAGATAACCGATGCCGAAGCCGCCGATCTCGTTCACGCCCGCCGGCACCTCGATCGAGCTGTTTCCCTCAGGGCCGCCGTTGGGCAGGGTCATGACCAGCCACTCGCCCACCATCGACGCGACACCGGCGACCGCGCCGAGACCGGCGGCCAGCAGCGGCAGCCGGGGATCCCGGGTGAGACCGGCCAGGGACCGGCCGAACCGCCGGGCCGGGGCCGGATCGTCGTCGCCGCCCCACTCGATCACGGCCGGGCCGTCGGGCGGGTCGCCCTGCCGGGGGATCGGCAGCTCCTCGGACATCGGCCATCCCTCCGCCGGTCACGGGCCTGCGTCGAATCATGGCACAGTCAGCGGTTGGTGACCGGAATCGCAGGGCGGTCGTCGGTCCCGGTCGGTCGCTCGGCGGTCGCCTTTCCGCTAGCGTTCTGCTCATGCCAATTCGTACCGCTTCAGCACAATGGCAGGGCAACCTCACCGAGGGCTCCGGCACCGTCCGCACCGGTAAGGGCGGCCTGTCGGGCAACTACTCCTTCAAGTCGCGCTTCGAGGAGGGCGAGGGCACCAACCCGGAGGAGCTGATCGCCGCCGCGCACGCCGGCTGCTTCTCGATGGCGTTCTCCAAGGCTCTCGCCGACGCCGGCTCGACCCCCACCTCGGTCGAGACCACCGCCAAGGTCCACCTGGACAAGACCGACGCCGGGATGACCGTGACCCGGATCGAGTTGGAGACCGTCGGCCAGGTGCCGGGGATCGACGACGCGGAGTTCCAGAAGCTCGCCGAGGCCGCCAAGGCCAACTGCCCGATCTCCCGCCTGCTCTCGCCGGGCGCCGAGATCACCCTCACCGCGCGCCTGGCTTCCTGAGCCGGACGACAGGCACACCGCGCGTCCACGGAACGGGAGAGTTCCCCTTTCGTGGACGCGCGGGTCCCGGTCGTCCATCAGCACCCGGGCCGGGTGCCTCCGCGTCGGGCACAATGGGCGAGGTGCCGGTGGAGATGAGCCGTGAGCGCTTCGAGGAGTTGGTAGGCGAAGCCCTCGACGAGGTGCCCGAAGAACTGCTCGGCCTGATGAACAACGTGGTCATCCTGGTCGAGGACGACCCGCCGCCGGGCGAGTCCGAGCTGCTCGGCCTCTACGAGGGGCACGCGCTCACCGACCGCGGCTGGGACTACTCGGGCGTGCTGCCGGACCGGATCTTCATCTACCGCCGTCCGATCCTGCGGATCTGTGACAACGACGAGGACGTCATCGACGAGGTGGCGGTGACCGTGGTGCACGAGATCGCCCACCACTTCGGCATCGACGACGCGCGCCTGCACGCGCTGGGCTGGGGCTGAACCCCGGGGCCGACCCCGCCGCGCCGCTCGGCTGATGGTCCCTGGTTGCCGGGGTCGCCTACCGTCGGTGCAGCGAACGCGACCCTATTCAGGAGGCCCTTTCATGCGCAGCGAGCTGTTCTCCGCGGAGAATCTGGAGAAGGAGTCCGCGCAGCCCGGCATGCGGCTGCAGAACTCCAAAATGTTGAAGATCGAGCTCAACGGCGAGGCGATGGCCCGGGTCGGGTCGATGGTCGCCTACCAGGGCAACGTCCAGTTCCAGGCGCTGGGCTCGGGTGGGCTCGGCAAGTTCCTCAAGCAGAAGCTCACCGGCGAGGGCGTCCCGCTGATGAAGGTCTCCGGTCAGGGTGACGTCTTCCTCGCCGAACTGGCCAAGGACGTGCACATCATCGACCTGGAGCCGGGCGACGCCCTCTCCATCAACGGGTCCAGCGTGCTCGCCTTCGACTCCACCCTGCAGTACGACATCAGGATGGTCGGCGGGGCCGGGATGGCGTCCTCGTCCGGTCTGTTCAACTGCGTGTTCAGCGGCTACGGCCGGATCGCCATCACCACCAAGGGCACCCCGGTGGTGCTCAACGTGGACGCGCCCACGTACGTCGACCCGCAGGCCGCCGTCTGCTGGTCGGCCAACCTCCAGACCGGCTACCACCGCGCCGAGCAGCTCGGCCTCGGCACGCTACTGGGCCGTCGTACCGGGGAGTCGTTCACGATGAGCTTCGCCGGTCAGGGCTTCGTGGTGGTTCAGCCGTCCGAGGAGCCGCCGGTCATGGGCAGCGGTCAGCAGCAGCAGGAGGGCGGTCTGCTCGGCGGTCTGCTGAGCTGAGCACACCACTGCGGGCGTTCCCGGGTCATCGGGGACGCCCGCGTTTCTGCGGTCAGGTCAACTCGCCGGTGCGCAGCCGGGCCAGCCAGGCCGCCGCGTCGGCGTAGTCGGCGTCGGACAGACCGGCCGGGGCCGGCACCGGCCGTTCGGCCGCCGCCTGCGTCCAGCGGTGCCGGGGGTACGAGCCCAGGAAGCGCACGTCGGCGCAGACCCGGCGCAGACCCTGCAACGCCTCGCCAAGCCGTACGTCGGCCACGTGCCCGGTGCAGTCCAGGAAGAAGACGTACCGGCCGAGGGCCTCGCCGGTCGGCCGGGACTCGATCCGGGTCATGTTGACCCCCCGGACGGCCAGCTCCATCAGCACCGACAGCAGGGCGCCGACCCGGTCGTGGGCGATGTAGACGGCGAGCGAGGTGAGGTCGTCGCCGGTCGGCGGCGGGGGTGGCCCGGGGCGCGACACCAGCGCGAACCGGGTCACCGCGTCCGGATGATCGGCGATCTTGTCGGCGAGCACGGTGAGCCGGTGCCGGGTCGCCCCGATGGGCGCGCAGATCGCCGCGTCGTACTCGCCGGAACCGGCGCCGGCGGCCGCCGCACCGTTGGAGAGCACATCCACCACCACCGCGTCGGGCAGGTGGTCGCGCAGCCAGCCCCGGCACTGGTTGGACGCCTGCGGATGGGCCGCGACGACGCGGACCGACGTCAGTGAGGTGCCCGGCCGGGCGCCGAGCACGAACTCCACAGGCAGGATCACCTCCCGGGTGATCACCAGTGGCTCGCCCTCGGCCATCTCGTCGAGGGTGACGCCCACCGCGCCGCCGATCGAGTTTTCCAGCGGCACCAGCGCGGCGTCGGCGTCCCCGGCCCGGACGTGGTCCAACGCCTCCCCGACGCTGCGGGCGGGCGTACGGGTGCCGCGCTCGGCGGCGGGGAGGGTGCGCAGGGCCTGCTCGGCGAAGGTGCCCTCCGGACCGAGGTAGACGAAGCGCGTCGGTGGTGTTCCCGGCATGTCGACAAGCCTACGCACCCGGCCCGACGACCGGGCCGGCGTCGCAGGCGAGCGTCCGGATCCCGGTCGGCCCGGTGGCGCGTACCTCGATGGTGCACACGTCGGTGCCGGCGGTGACCAGCTCCGGCGCGGTCGGCCGGCCCCGGGTGACGACCTGGAGCTCCTCGTGCCCGGTCACCTCCAGCACCGTGTACTGCCAGTCGGCGGCGCAGAGCGGCCCGGTGCGGACCTGGACCCGCACGCTGGGTGGAAGCACGCCGGCCCGGCCGTGCAGCAGTTGCACGATCCGCTGCCCGGTCGGCCCGTTCCGGCAGGGCGCCGCGACCAGCCCGGGGTC
>NZ_VDFY01000086.1 GCF_006228125.1 Micromonospora orduensis
CATGCCCTCCGACCGCCGCAGCCGCCGGATCTCCGCCCAGTCCTCCACGCTCAGCACCTCCCGATGCTTCAGGAGGTGGTCCCGATTCAGCCGGAACCACGTGGTCAGTTTTCAGGCGGAGCCGACAAGGCTAATGCGGCGGAAGAATCGGTCGTAATAGGGACTGCCGAATCCAGGGCAGTGACTGGCTCATTGGGCAGGGTGCCCGCCACGGGTCGGCTGGATGCCGAACTTCGACACCGCGTTCCTCGGGCGGCCGGCTGCGCTACTCGGCGAGCGCCTCGTGGTATCTCGGGTCCGGCAACGCCCGGCACGGGGTGGAGGGCTCGGTGGAGGTTGCCACCTCATCCGCGGCAGGGCCTGCCGACGGCGCCTCGCGGGCCGTTCGGCCCTGGCCCGGCCGCGCCGGCGGCGGAAGCGTGAGGGCTGTGTCGGACACGGTGCTGGTCGTCGAGGACGATCGGGAGTTGCGGGACGTCGTACGCCGCTACCTGGAACGGGCCGGGCACGCCGTGCACACCACCGGATCGGGTGCGGAAGCGCTGAGCCGTCTGGCCGCCGGCGGGGTCGACCTCGTCGTGCTGGATCTGGGCCTGCCGGACGTGGACGGCTTGGAGGTGCTGGCCGCCGCCCACGACGGTCCGCAGGTGCCGGTGGTGGTGCTGACCGCGCGCAGTACGGTCGAGGAGCGCATCGACGGGTTGCGCCGGGGCGCCGATGACTACGTCACCAAGCCGTTCAGCCCAACCGAGTTGGTGTTACGGGTGGAGGCCGTGCTGCACCGTACCCGCGGCACAGCCGGCTCCGTCGCTTCGGCTTGCTTCGGAGGTGGCCGGCTGCGGCTGGACGAGCAGCGCCACGAGGCGGTGCTGGACGGTGATCGGCTGGATCTGACCCCCACCGAGTGGGGACTGCTGACCACGCTGGCCGCCGCCCCGGGCCGGGTGTACTCCCGCTACGAGCTGATCAACCGGGTCCGCGGGTACGAGTTTCCCGGGTACGAGCGCACCATCGACTCGCACGTGAAGAACCTGCGCCGCAAGCTCGGCCCGGACGCCGCCGGCGTGGTGGAAACCGTCCTGGGCGTCGGTTACCGGCTGGGCTGGACCCATGACCGCTGAGCTGCCGCGGCCGAGCAGCCGGGGGCGGCGGCCCCTGTCCGGCCCGCTGGGCCGGCGGCTGCTGGCCGCGTTCGTGCTGGTCGCGCTCTCCTCGGTGGCGGTGCTCAGCATCGCCGCGCTGGTGGCCACCGACCGCGGGCTGGCCAGCGCCCAGCAGGCCGAGCGGCAGCAGGTCGCGCGAAGGGTGGCGGCGGCGGCCGGTGCCGCGTACGCCCGGGCCGGGAGCTGGACCGGCGCCGAGTTGGCGCAGGCCGCGGCGTTGGCCGACGGCGCGGGCGCCCGCCTGGTGGTGCTGCAACCCGACGGCGGCATGGTGTGGCCCGGCCGCGGCATGGGCCCCATGGACGGCATGCACACCAGCACCGGCACAGTCGTGGAGGCGCCGATCACCGCCGGCGGGCAGCGGGTCGGCACCGTGCGGCTGACCTTCACCGCTGCGGCGGCCAGCGGCCGCGGCGTGGCCTGGTCGTGGATCGGCGGTGCCGCGCTGGTCGCACTTGTCGCGGCGCTGCTGGTCAGCGCGTATGTGGTCGGCCGGCTGGCCCAGCCGTTGGTCGCGCTGGCCGCCGCCACCCGTCGCTTCGCGGCCGGTGATCACACCGCCCGGGCGGCGGTGTCCGCGCCGGGCGAGCTGGGCGAGGTGACGCGCGCCTTCGACACGATGGCCGAGGAGGTGGTACGCGCCGAGCGGGTCCGTCGGCAGTGGGCCGCCGACGTGGCCCATGAACTGCGCACCCCGCTGGCCGCCCTGCAGGCCGGCCTGGAGGAACTGCGGGATGGGCTGCGCCCGGCCGACCCGCAACGGCTTGCCGCCCTGCACGACCAGACCCTGCGTCTCGGCCGGGTCGTCGAGGACCTCGCCGACCTGTCCGCCGCCGAAGCCGCCGTGCTGTCCCTGCACCCCGTCGACACCGATCTGGCCGCCGTGACCCGCGCCGCGCTCGCCGCCCAGCACCCGCGGCTGGATGCCGCCGGCCTGACCGTCATGCCCGATCTCGACCGGCCGGTCCCGGTGCGGGCCGACCCGGACCGGCTGCACCAGGCGGTCACGAACCTGCTGGCCAACGCCGCCCGCTACTGCCGCCCCGGCGACCGGGTCGACCTGTGGGCGCGCGTCGAGACCGGCGAGGCGCTGCTCACCGTGGCGGACACCGGCCCCGGTATCCCGGCAGAGGAACTCCCCCACGCTTTCGAACGGCTCTGGCGCGGCCGGGACGCCCGGCACATCGCCGGCAGCGGCATCGGGCTTGCTGTCGTCCGCGAGCTGATCACCGCGCACGGCGGTGCCGTCGCGCTGGAATCACCCCCGGGCGGCGGGCTCACCGTCACCATCCGCCTGCCGGCCCGGCATCCGGCCGCCGCCGGTTGACCCGGCGATGAGCACGGAAGCCGGGCAAGGTGTGTCGGAAGGCCCAACCCCAGGACCGCGGCGGTGCCGGCCGAGAGCCGGCACCGCCGCGGTCCTGGGGTTGGGGTCAGGTCCAGCGGGTGAACGCGGCCAGGTGTCGCTCGGAGGCGGCGAGCAGGTTGGTGTAGACCTGCGTGACATCCGGGGCGGACAGGCCGGCCAGCGCGGCCTTCAGGTCGGCGATGTCGGTCTGCTCGACCTTCTTGCCGACTCCGAGGGCGGCCGTCTGGCTGGCGTTTCCTTCAGCGAGCAGCTTGTCGTACGTAGCCTGCACGGCTGGGTCGCTGAACTTCCCGTCGGTCGTGCCCGCGGTCGGGTCGGCCACGCCGTAGCGCTGCAGCAGGGTCCGCACCGTGGTCAGGTGTTGGGCCTCGGAGTTGGCGATGTGGTCGAAGACCGCCAGGTCGTACGTGGTGCCGAAGGCCCCGTACAGGTTGTGTGCCAGCTTCTCCTCCTGCGCCATCGCGGCCAGGGTGCTCTTCTGCGCGTCGGTGAGCGTGCCCTGCTGGGCGGCGACCGACAACGCGGCGCACCTGCCGCCCCGGGCCATCGCGCCCGAGCCCATCGGGCCGGTCGCGCCGTCGCGGGCGCCGTAGCCCATGCCACCGCCCCAGCCTGGACCCGGCGTCGCAGTGGCTGCCGGCCGGTCGAAGGGCCCGTCGCCGGCCAGCGCTGGCGCGGCGATCGCCACCCCACCAAGGCCCAGCGCGCCCGCTGCTACCAGGATCACCGTCCGGCGGGTCGTTGTTCTCATCTCGTCCTCCTTCATCGGTGCCGACCCCACCACCGTGGCACCGCGGGGTGCGGCTGCCGTGGAGACGGTGTGGAGGCGACATGGAGAACGCCAGCGCCGGGGCGGTGAACGACCCGTACCGGCGATGAACGGTCGCCAGGAAGGGTGGCAGCGTGGCGGGCGACCGGAGATCCGGCGCACCGGCCGCTACTCAGCGACACGCTTCCGGTACTTTCGATGCCGTTCGGCGATAAGCTGGCGAGAAGTTGGGGATTATTGTTCCTATTTGCCCCGGGGGTGGTCGTGCCCGTCCTGCAGTTCTTCAACTCGCCAGCCGGTCGCGTCGCTCGGGTCGTCCTCGGGTTGGTGCTCATCGTGGTCGGGGTGTCGTTGGGCGGTTGGTGGTGGCTACTGGCCCTGCTGGGCCTGTTGCCACTGGGCGCCGGGCTCTTCAACTTCTGCACCCTGGCACCGTTGTTCGGCATGCCGCTGTCCGGCCGCCGCTTCCAGGAAGCCAGCCGGAACAGAAGACGCCGGTGACCGCCTGGGTGCTCCCACTGTTCGGCTGATGATGTGGTGGGCGATCACCCTCATCGGCGCCGGGGTGGTTTCTTCGCCGGGCTGTTCGGGGCCGGCGGTTCCGCGGTGGGCACCCCACTGCTGCACCTCGTCGGGGTGCCGGCATTCGTCGCTCTGGCCTCACCGCTGCCGACCGCGGTGCCCGTCGCGCTGGCCTCGTCGCGTGCGTACTGGAGACGGGGGTTCGTGGAGCGGCGGATCCTCGTGTGGAGCGTCGCCGTGGGGTTTCCGGCGACCGTGGTGGGCGCCCTGGTCACCCCGTATGTGGGCGGGCGGGTGCTGGTGCGCGTCGTCGAGGTGGTCGTCGCGGCCATCGGTGTGCGGTTGGCCCTCTTTCCGCACCGCGCCGGCGCCCGCGAGGGCCGACCTCCCGCGTTTCGGTCCCGGATGGTCGGCGTTGCCGCGGTAGTCGGCTTCTTCTCGGGTCTGCTGGCCAACAAGCGGCGGTTTCCTGCTCGCTCCCCTCTACCTGGTGGTCCTGCACCTGCCGATCAAGCGGGCGCTGGCGAGGCCGCCTCCGCCGTGCTGGCGCTACCCGGCACGGTCACGCACTGGTTGCTCGGGCACATCGACTGGCGGGTCGTGTTGGTGTACACCGTCTTGGCGGTGCCCGCCGCGTACCTCGGCGCCCGGCTGGCCATCCGCGCCAACCCTGGCTGGTTGACCCGGGCCTACGGCGTCGTCCTCGTCCTGCTCGCCGTGGGTCTTCTTCTCTCCGGTCGGGGATCTGGGATCCGAGCCTCGCCGGCGGAAGGCGGCGCAGCCGCTCAGCAGGGCCCAAGGTCCTCTCATCAGGGCCGGACGGGACTTCTGCCGAGGCCGACTGCGGGTGTTGGCTGAATCGGGAGCACGGGAAGGAGCAGGCGATGGGACAAGCCGGCGCGCAGGCCGTGAATGGGCAGATCGGGACGGTGGACGTCCGCTTCGCGGCAGGTGAGTCCTACGAGTTCGCGGTGCGGGAACACCGGATGCTGGTGGATCAGCCGCCAGAGGCGGGCGGGGACGACGCGGCGCCAACGCCGACGGAATTGTTCGTGGCGTCGCTGGCCACCTGTGTGGCGTTCTACGCCGGCCGGTACCTGACCCGGCACGGCTTGGACCGGGACGGCCTGGGCGTGTCGGTCACGTACCGGATGGCGGCGGACCGGCCGGCCCGGGTGACCGACATCCGGCTGTCCCTGCGGCTGCCGCACGGGTTTCCGCAGGCACGCACGCAGGCGCTGCTGGCGGTCGCGTCGCACTGCACGGTGCACAACAGCCTGGCCTCCCCGCCGACGGTCACCGTCGACGTGCTCTGACCGCGTCCGCGCAGGGGAAAGGTGCGCCATGGAGACGAGCCGTCCGCCGTCGAGGGCCGAGCGGCTGCTGGCCCGGATCCGCGAGGGGATCATCGGCGAGGGTGAGGTGCTGGACTGCCCGTACGGGCCGCGGCGGATCACCTATGCCGACTACACCGCATCCGGCCGGTCGCTGGACTTCGTCGAGGACGCTATCCGGGAGTGGGTGCTGCCCCGCTACGCCAACACCCACACCGAGAGTTCCGGCACCGGCCTGGCGACCGGGCGGCTGCGCGAGGATGCCCGGCAGGTCATCCACGACGCGGTCGGCGGGACCGACGAGCACGTCGTCATCTTCTGCGGGTCGGGGGCCACAGCGGCGGTCAACAAGCTGATCGGGATCCTCGAGCTGCGGCTGCCCGAGGGGCCGTCGCGCCGCTATCGGCTCCTCGACCGCATTCCGCCCGAGCAGCGGCCGGTGGTGTTCGTGGGCCCCTACGAGCATCACTCCAACGAACTGCCCTGGCGCGAGACGTACGCCGACGTGGTGGTCATCGGCGCGGACGCCGACGGACACATCGACCAGGCGGAACTCGCCGAGCAACTGGCCCGGTACGCGGGTCGACCGCTGCGGATCGGCAGTTTCTCCGCGGCCTCCAACGTGACGGGCATCCTCTCCGACGTCGACGCGATCGCGGCGCTGCTGCACGCCAACGGGGCGTTGTCGTTCTGGGACTACGCGGCCGCCGGCCCGTACGTGCCGATCCGGATGGGTGAGTCGACGCCGGGGGCCGGAGACGGCAAGGACGCGGTGTTCCTGTCCCCGCACAAGTTCGTCGGCGGGCCGCAGACGCCCGGTGTCCTGGTGCTGCGCCGAGACCTGATCCGTAACCGGGTGCCGACCATGCCCGGCGGTGGCACCGTGGCGTTCGTCGACCCGATCGGCCACCGCTACCTCGACGATCCGGTCGCCCGGGAGGAGGGCGGCACCCCGGCGATCGTCGAGTCGATCCGAGCGGGACTGGTGTTCGCGCTGAAACAGGCCGTCGGCACCGACGTCATTCAGGCCCGCGAGGAGCAGCTGTGGTCGCGGGCGCTGCGCCGCTGGTCTGCGAACCCACAGATCGAGGTGCTCGGGAACCCCGAGGCCCGGCGTCTGTCCATCGTGTCGTTGCGTATCCGCCAGGGCGGGCGGTATCTGCACCACAACTTCCTCGTCGCGCTGCTCAACGACCTGTTCGGCATCCAGACCCGCGGGGGCTGTTCCTGCGCGGGGCCCTACGGTCATCGCCTGCTGTCGATCGACGCGGAACGCTCGCACGCGTTCCGCGACGAGATCGGCCTCGGCTGTGAGGGGATCAAGCCCGGCTGGGTACGGATCAACTTCAACTACTTCATCTCCGGCACCGTGGCGGACTATCTCATCGAGGCGGTCGACCTGGTTGCCCGCTACGGGCACCGACTGCTGACCGACTACCGCTTCGACCCTCGCACCGGGCTGTGGCGCCACCACCGTGGCTCCGGGCAGCCGTTGAGCCTGGCCGACCTGAGCCACCTCTTCGACGACGGGGCACAGCGGCCCGGCCGGCGGGATCGGGCCGGCGAGGACGCCCTGGCGGGGTACCTGCGCGCGGCCTCGGAGATCTTCGCCGGGCGGGACGACCACCTCGACGAGGGTCCGACCGGCCTGCCGCCCGACTTCGAGGCGTTGCGCTGGTTCCCTCTTCCCCCGGTGTGCACCGCGCCGGCGCTCGCCGGCGGACCGTGACGACCGGCGGGACGCCGAACAGCCCTGGCGCGGGCAGCACCAGCACGATGCGAAGCGCCTCGGTCATGCCGGCGACCTTGTGCAGTCCAGTTGAATGCCGGGGCAGACGACGAGCTGGTCGTAGCTGACGCGGACGCCCGCGGCGGTGGTCACGACGCGCCCGTCGGGGTCGATACCGGTAGCGGCGTCCTTGATCCACGCAACGCCGTGGCGGCGCCGGCGCCGACCAGCGTCCGGAGCGACTGGTAGTAGTGCGTCTCGGCCGGGTCGATGAGAGCGACGTCCCGCAGTGGGTACCTCGCTGCTGGTGATCGCCGTAAACTGGGTGGCGTCGCTGGTCGCCCGCACCGGATCGAGCCACTACGACTGGGCCCTGATCACGCCGTTCACGCTCGCCGCGATCATCGCCAGCCTCGCCGGCAAACGGGCCGCCGACCGGCTGTCGCCCACCGCGACCACGCGCGGGTTCGCGGCGCTCATCCTCGTCATGGCCGCGACGAGCAGCCCGGCGGTGAGGACGGCGACGGTGACGGAGAGTTCCGCCCCGAGCCAGAGCCCGACCGCGAGCCGTGGCAGGGAAGCCATCCAGGGTGCGGTGAGGACGGGACGGGCGAGGACCGCCACCATGGCCGCCCAGCCGAGCAGCACCAGGCTCGTCATCAGCCGGCCTCGCCGCGCTGGTCCAGCAGTTCGCGCAGCGCGGCCGCCTCCTGGGGAGTCATGGCGTCGACGAACCGGGCCAGTGCGGCATGCTGGTCGGCGGCCGAGGAGAGCGCCTCGGCCATGAGCTGTCCGACGTGCTCCTCCCGGCTGGCCTTCGGTCGGTAGCGGTACGCCCGGCCGGCGAGATCACGTTCCGCCCAGCCCTTGCGATGCAGGTTGTCCAGGACCGTCATCACCGTGGTGTAGGCGAGGTCGCGGTCCGCCATCACGTCGACCATCTGCCGCACCGTGAGCGGCCCGGGGGCTTCCCACAATGCGTTCATCACCGCGGATTCCAGCGGCCCCAGCGGGCGGTCGTTGCCGGGGTCCTTCCTTCGGGGTCGCCTCACCGGTCGACCGTACCTTTGGCGGCGAGCGGCTCCGACGCGGCCGGAGCCGGACAGACCCGCTCGCCGGCGAGCCGACGCCGCAGCGCCCAGGCGAGCAGGGCGATCGAGGCCGCGGCGAGTACCGGCTGCGCCGGGGCGAACCAGCTCATCGCGCCGCTGTAGCCGAGCGCGATCAGGACGATCTTGTTGCAGACGGGGCAGCCGACGGCGAACAGGGACAGGGTCGCCCCGGTCACGCCGGTCCGCGACTCTCCGCGGCCCACCGCCTTGTCGCCAGTTCCGGCGACGGGCGCGACGTAGGTCGCCAGGAGCAGCCCCGACAGGGCCGCGGTCACCACCAGCACCGGCCACGCCCACCAGGTGACGGCCATGTCACGGCTGAAGTAGGGGGTGTCGATCAGGTCGGTGGGAACCGCGATCACCACCGTGGTCCCCACGGCGCCGGCGACCGCCGCCATCCATCGTCGAGCCGGCCATGCCGCGGGGCCGGGCGTGAGGGTCACTCCGGCCACGTCGGTGGCGGACGGCAGCGGGGCGGCAGCCGTTTCCGGGGTTGCGGCACGACGTCGGCGCAGCACCAGGACGGTGACCGCGGCCAACCCTGCGACGAGGAGGACCAGTTCGTCCGGTACGTCGCCGAGCGTTCCGGTCACCCACTCCTGCGCGGCGCCCTCGATGTCGGTCAGCCCGAAACCGCCGGACAGGCCGGCCGTGCCGTCGAAGACCAGGAAGAGGACGCCCAGGGCGACGAAGAGCAGACCGGAGACGGTTGACGTGGTGTGCAGGTGCAGCCGGCCGACGGAGAACGGCCGGCCTCGCAGCCACCGGCGCTCGCCGATGCGCCACCGGTCCCAGACGAGGGCGAGCAGCAGCAGGGGTGCCGTCATGCCCAGGGCGTAGACGGCCAGCAGGGCACCCCCGGTCGCGGGCTGCTCGGAGGTCGCGGCGACCGTGAGGATGCCGCCCAGGATCGGACCGGAGCAGAAGCCGGCCAGCCCGTAGACCGCGCCGAGGGCGATGGCCTGCTTGAATGCCTCGTACGGCTGGGCCCCGATGACGGGTGTGTTGCCGACGATGAACGCCGGGGTGCCGGTGATGCCCATCGAGGTCGCTTCCTGCTGGTCCCGGTCGATGACGTCGCGGGTGACGGCGGACGCCCGGTCGGCGTCGAAGCGGGCCAGGTCCAAGCCGATGCGCCGAGCGATGTCACGCAGGGCGGCGTCGTTGAGGGCTCCGCTGTTCACCCGGCGCTCCGTGGCGTACAGGGCGTTGTGGAACTCCCAGAACTTGCCCTGGACGGCGGCGGCCCGGGCCGCGGCGGCGGCATCGCGGGATTCCGCACCGAGATAGGGCAGGTCCCGCCACTCGATCCGGACCAGACCCTTGTCGACGTATTCCCGGATCAGTCTGGGCTCGGTCCCCCGGGCGTGCCTCCCGCAGAACGGGCATTGGAAGTCGGCGTATTCGATGATCACGACGGGTGCGTCGGCCTTGCCGCGCGCGACGGGGTCGTTGGGTGTGCGCCGGGCCAGTCCGGCGAAGGGATTCTCCTCCTGGCCACCGGCCGTTCCCGCAGCGGCGGTCTCGGCAGCCGGGGCGGACGGCTTGTCGGCGGGCCGGGCGAAGATCGCGAGGACGGCGACGATCGCGATGACCACAACCGGACCCAGCCAGCCAGCCGCCCGACGGATCGGCGGCGGGGTCTGCCGGGCGCTCCTGCGCGACGGCTTCATCGGGTTTTCATGTCTCCTCCGGTCGGGGGTCCACACCTACTAACCAACATAGTACTAAGGACCCTAGTACTAGATTGGTTAGTAGAGACGCGAGGGGCGCCCGGACCTGCCGGACGCCCCTCGTGTTCGCATCAGTGGCGGGACGAGGACCCCACCGGCGCAGGACTGACCGCCTCGCTCTGCGGTTCCGGTTCCGGCTTCCTACGGCCACGCAGCACGGTCACCGCCACAGCGATCGCGGCGGCAACACCGACGCCGGTCCAGAGCAGCGGGTTCGTCCGCAGCTGTTCGGGCAGTTGCTGGGCGAGGACGAAGACGCCCATCACCACGACGAACCAGCCGAACGACTTGCGCAGGATGTCGGCGGGGATCCGTCCGGCGAGCCGGCCGCCGACGAAACTGCCAGCGATGGCGGCTGCGGTGACCGCGGCGGCGAGGCCCCAGTTGATGTGCACGCTGGACAGGTAGCCGGCCAGGCCGGCGAAGGACTTCATCGCGATGACCACCAGGGAGGTGCCGACCGCGACCGGCATCGGCAGGCCGCCGAGCAGGGCCAGGGCCGGCACCACCAGGAAGCCACCGCCGGCGCCGACCAGGCCGGTGACCAGGCCGACGACGATGCCGTCGATGATCACCCGGAACACCGGCAGCTCGTGCGGCACGGGCTTGCCCTCGGCGGAGCGTCGGCCGCGGATCATCGCGACCGCGGTGGCCAGCATCATCACCGCGAACCCGGTGAGCAGGAACCCGGCCGGGATGAACTCGGCCAGGCGGCCGCCGGCGTAGGCGCCGGTCATGCCGGCGAAGCCGAAGATCAGGCCGGTGCGCCAGCGCACCCGGTGGGCCCGGGCGTGTGGGATGACGCCCACCGCGCTGGTGGCGCCGACGACGAGCAGCGAGGTCGCGATGGCCTCTTTCGCGGGCAGGTCGGCGACGTAGACCAGCAGGGGTACGGCGAGGATCGACCCGCCGCCACCGAGCAGCCCGAGGCTGACGCCGATCAGGACGGCCAGGCCGACGGTCAACAGCAGGCTGGCGGTCATGCCCGCTCCCCGGGGCTCTCGCGGAGCTGGCCGACGATGGTGTCCAGGTCGCAGCTGGCGCCCCGGTTGTACGGCAGCTTGCCGAGCATCATGCCCATGGCGCAGGTGTTGGTGACGGCGGCGAAGGTAAGGCCGGCGCCGATGAACCCGGCGACCCACTTCAGCTGCGGCACGAACACCGAACCGACGACGCTGGCCAGGACGATGGACCCGGCGACCAGGCGGACCTGCCGCTCCAGGTCCCAGCGGGGGGCGCCCTGCTTGATCGGGGCGTTGGCGGCCTGCCAGGCCATGATACCGCCGTTGAGGACCTTCAGGTTCGGCAGGCCGACCCCGGCCAGGGTCTGCTCGGCCTGGGTGGCGCGGGCACCGGAACGGCAGATCAGCACCACGTCCTCGTCCAGGTGGTTGCGCAGCTCCTCGCGGTGCTCCTTGAGCAGATCCAGCGGCACGTTGTAGGAGCCGGCGATGTGCGAGGTCTCGAACTCCGCCGGGGTACGCACGTCCAGCAGGCGCGGCGCCCGGCCGGAATCAATCAGCTCCCGCAGGCTGGCGGCGTCGAGGGTGGCGGGGCGGGCGGTGTCGGAAGTACTCATATCTCCTCTTTCACGGACAAAGCGCTACACGTCATGGCAGGGGGATGCCGTCCGGCGCCGGACGGTGGTCGTACGGTTCGGGTCAGGCGTTCGCGACCATTTCCAGGCCGGCGTCGGCGGCCTGGTCGAACTTGTCGTCGACGACGACCACCTCCCGGCCGGCGTTCGCCAGCAGAGAGGCTGCGGCGGTGGCCCGGTAGCCGGAGCCGCAGTGCACCCAGACGGCGCCGGCCGGTACGTCGGCCAGCCGCTTGGGCAGGTCGGGCAGCGGGATGTGCACGGCGCCGTCGATGTGGCTGGTCCGCCACTCGTTGGTCATCCGCACGTCGAGCACCACGTCCGCAGCGGGCAGGCCGGCGGGGACGTGGCCGGTGCGGGCCGCCGCGAGGGCCGGGAAGTCTGCCATCCGCAGCTCCCGCAGCTGCCCGGGCTCGGCCGCCCACTGCTCGGCCTCGCCGGTGGCCTGCGCGGCCGGGCGGTCGATGCCGATGCGGACCAGCTCGCGCTGGGCGGCGGCGACCTGGTCCGGCGTCTCGGCGAGCAGGGTGATCGGCACCCCCCAGTCGACCAGCCAGCCGAGCCAGGTCGACATCGGGCCGTCGAGCCCGAGGCTGACCGTGCCGGCCAGGTGCGAGGCGGCGTACGCCTTGCGGTGCCGTAGGTCCACCACCCACTGCCCGTCGGCCATCCGCTCGCGCAGTTCGGCGGCGTCGGCGCGGGTCACCGGGGTGAGGTCGACCGGAGCCGGACCGGCGAAGTTCGCCACGCCCATGTGGGCGTAGTACGCCGGGTAGGCGTCGAGACCCGCGAGGGTCTCGGTCACGAACTTGTCCGCAGCCAGCTTGAGCGCCGGGTTGGCCTGCTTCTCCCGACCGATCGTCGACTCGGGCGCATCGGACTGGCTGGCCGAGCAGAAGCTGCCGAAACCGTGCGTCGGCCACACCTCGGCCCCGTCGGGCAACAGGTCCGCCAGCCGCTTCGCCGAGGCGTGCTGGTGGTGGGCCAGCTCGTGGGCGTGCTCCTTTCCGAGCAGGTCGGTGCGCCCCGTCGTCCCAAACAGCAGCGACCCTCCAGTGAAGACGCCCGCCGGCTGCCAACCGTCGTCGGCGGCCTCGTCGAGGACGTACGACAGGTGGTGGAAGGTGTGGCCCGGCGTGGCGATCACCCGCAGCCGCAGGGCGTCCGAGACGGGCACCACGTCGCCGTCGGAAATCGGCATGCGGTCGAAGCCGACCTCGTCGGCCGCGGCCACCAGATAGCGGGCGCCGGTCACCCGGGCCAGTTCCAGGCCGCCGGAGACGTAGTCGTTGTGGATGTGCGTCTCCACCACATGGGTGATGCGGACGCCCTTCTCCCCCGCCAGGTACATGACCCGGTCGATGTCGCGCTGCGGGTCGACCACGATTGCCGCCTGCCCGTCCGAGGCCAGGTAGCTCCGGTCGCCCAGGGACGATGTCGCGATAACAGACACCTCAACTGTCACTGGCGTTCTCCTTTCAAAACCTATATACCCCGGGGGGTATAGGGGAGGCACAATCCTGCCCGCTCATGTCCAACGGTTACCCGCCCGTGCCGCCGTCAAGCAGCGCGGGCGGGTCGGCCGCTCAGGCGAGTGCCAGGAAGAGCTTCTCCAGCTCCTCCTCGGTCATCTCCGGCGCCTCGCCGCGCTCGCGCGCGGCCTCGCAGTGCCGCATGCCCGAGGCGATGATCTTGTAGCCGGCGCGGTCGATGGCCTTCGACACCGCTGCCAGCTGGGTCAGCGCCTCGCGGCAGTCCTGACCGCTCTCCATCATCTCGATGACCGCGTTCAGCTGTCCCCGTGCCCGCTTGAGCCGGGTCAGGGCGTCGCTGGTCATTTCAGGTCGAAGATTCATCGCCCCACCTCTCGCCTCCACCATACCCCGGGGGGTACTGATTCGCGACCGGATACCCCCCCGGGTATGCTGAACCTCGAAGGTCGCCGGCACATTCCCCGCCCCTGGGTGGTGTGCCCGGCGGTCGCCCTTCTCATGCCTGGGAGGTTCCATGACTACGGTCCGGCATCATCAGGTGGTCATCGACGGCGGCGGCACCGCCGGCATCAGCGTGGCCGCGCGGCTACGTCGCCAGGGCGTCACCGACATCGTCCTGGTCGAGCCCTCCGAGCACCACTACTACCAGCCGCTCTGGACTCTGGTGGGAAGTGGCCTCGCCAAGGCCGGCGAAACCGTACGGCCGCAAGGCAAGCTCATCCCCAAGGGCGTCACTTGGATCCGAGACCGGGCGGCCGCGTCGACCCGGACAACCGGACCGTCACGCTCGCCGGCGGCGACACGCTCGCCTACGACCAGCTCGTCATGGCCCCCGGCCTGCAGCTCGACTTCGAGTCCGTGCCCGGTCTGGCCGAGTCGGTCGGGCGGAACGGGGTGTCGAGCAACTACCGGTTCGACCTCGCCCCCCCGCACCTGGGAGTTCATCCGGAACGTACGCGGTGGCACGGCGATCTTCACCATGCCGGCCGGCCCGATCAAGTGCGGCACCAAGGAGAGCATCGACTACGACCTGCTGCACGCCGTACCGCCACAGAGCGCCCCGGCCTGGCTCAAGGACGGCGCGCTGGCTGATCCCGCCAGCCCGTTCGGCTACCTGGCAGTCGACCAGTACACCTTCCAAAGCACCCGCTGGCCGGACGTCTTCGCGCTCGGTGACGTGGCGAACCTGCCCACCTCCAAGACCGGAGCGGCCATCCGCAAGCAGGCCCCGGTGGTGGTGGCCAACATGCTCGCCGCGCGCCGGAGCAAGCCGCTGCCGGCCCGCTACGACGGCTACACCTCCTGCCCGCTGGTCACCGCCCACAACCGGATGCTGCTGGCCGAGTTCGACTACGGGCTCAAGCCGAAGCCCAGCTTCCCGTTCATCGACACAATGAAGCCGCGCTACGACATGTGGCTGCTCAAGCGCTACGGGCTTTCGGCGCTGTACTGGCACGGCATGCTGCGCGGCCTCGCCTGACCGGCCCGGCACGGCTTTGCCGAAATCACCCACGCCGGTCGTTCGCGGCCGGCACCATCTCAGCTGAGGGAGAGCAGAGCATGAGCTACGCGATGACCATCCGGCTGTCCGCCGGGTTCGCCCCGACCGTCGAGCGGGTGCGGGCGGCGCTGAAGGACCAGGGCTTCGGGGTGCTGACCGAGATCGACATGCGGGCCACGTTGCGCGAGAAGCTCGGGGTCGAGCTGGAGGAGTACGTCATCCTCGGCGCCTGCAACCCGCCGCTGGCGCATCGGGCCGTGCAGGCCGACCGGAGCATCGGCCTGCTGCTGCCGTGCAACGTGGTGGTGCGCGCCGACGGGCCGGACGTCACGCTGGTGCAGGCGCTCGATCCGCAGGTGATGGTGCGGCTGAGTGACGCCGCCGACCTGCGGGGGGTGGCCGACGAGGCGACCCGGCGGATGCGAGCCGCGCTGGACACCCTCTCCGGATGAGAAACGGCTGGGGTACGGGCGATCGCCCGTACCCCAGCCGTGGTCGTTCAGGGTGTCACCGGTTGGCCGGCTCCCCGGAGATCTTGGCCCGCACCTCGTCCATGTCGAGGTCACGGACCGCCTGGATCACCTGCTCCAGAGCCGCGGCCGGCAGCGCACCCGGCTGGGAGAAGACCAGCACGCCGTCCCGGAAGGCCATCAGCGTCGGGATGGACCGGATCTGGGCCGCCGCGGCAAGGCTCTGCTCCGCCTCGGTGTCCACCTTGCCGAAGACAATGTCCGGGTGCTTCTCGCTGGCCCGCTCGAAGACTGGCGCGAAGCCCCGACACGGACCACACCAGGCCGCCCAGAAGTCGACCAGCACGATTCCGTCCCGGGTCACGGTCTCCTCGAAGTTCGCCCCGGTCAGCGCCACGCTCGCCATGTCAACCTCCACATTTCGACAGTGCTTTCACACCTGCAATATACCCCCGGGGGTACTTATTCCCGCGATCACGGCACCCCGACCCGGGCCTGAGGGTGGGGATGCGGGGCCGATCCCGGCGCGCTATGGTCGACAGGGATACCCCCCGGGGTATGTTGATTGGGAGGATGAGATGCGAGAGGTGAACCTGGCGGACTTCGCCGCCGCGCACGCCGAGGGAGCCGCGGTAGTGGACGTCCGCGAGCCGTTCGAGTACGTCGAGGGCCACGTGCCCGGGGCCCGTTCGGTGCCGCTGGCACAACTGCCCACAGCGGTGGGGGACCTTCCCCGCAACCGCCCGGTCTACGTCATCTGCGCCAGCGGTAGCCGCAGCCTGGGCGCGGCGCAGTTCCTGGCCCGCGCGGGCGTCGACGCCCGGTCGGTCACCGGCGGCACCGGCGGGTGGGCCCGCAGTGGTCGCGCCATCGTGACGGGAGCGGACGCGTGAACCTCAGCGGGATGCTGAAGAAGGTCTTCGGAAAGCCCTACACCTCCATCGGGCCCGAGGAGGCTGCGGCGCTGGTCGCCAATGGGGGGCTGTTGCTCGACGTTCGGGAGCCGGCCGAGTGGCGGGCCGGCCACGCGCCCGGGGCCCGGCACATCCCGCTCGGCCAGCTCGCTGGCCGGCTCGGGGAAGTGCCGGCGGACCGGCCGGTGATCACCGCATGTCGGTCGGGGGCGCGCTCGCGGCAGGCGGCCGCGCTGCTCGCCCGCGACCACCATCAGATCTACAACCTGGCCGGTGGGATGCGGGCCTGGGTCCAGGCCGGAATGGCGCTCCAGGCCAAGGGTGGGCGGCCCGGGCACCTGACCTGAGGGCCACCCGGCGGGCCGCGGCCCGCTGCGAAGGTCCCGAGGGTCCAGGACCTTCGGCCCGGGCGCATACCCCCCGGGGTATGCGCTATCGTGATTACATCGCTGGCCATCACTGTGAAGGAGTTCGGCACCATGTTGTTCACCCAGTACTACCTGGACTGCCTGTCCCAGGCGTCGTACCTGATCGCCGACGAGAGCACCGGCCGGGCCGTGCTGGTCGACCCGCGCCGCGACATCGACGAGTACCTGACCGACGCGCAGGCCCACGGCCTGACCATCGAGGGCGTCATCAACACGCACTTCCACGCCGACTTCCTCGCCGGGCACCTCGAGGTGGCCGCGGCGACCGGCGCGTGGATCGGCTACGGGCAGCGGGCCGAGACCGAGTACCCGAGCCGCAAGCTCACCGACGGGGAGCGGATCAGCCTCGGTGACGTCATCCTGGAGATCATGGAGACCCCGGGCCACACGCCCGAGTCGATCAGCGTGCTGGTCTACGAGCACGCCGACGACCCGGTGCCGCACGGGGTGATGACCGGCGACGCGCTGTTCATCGGCGACGTGGGCCGCCCCGACCTGCTCGCCTCCTTTGGCGTCACCGCGGACGAGCTGGGCGCGATGCTCTACGACAGCGTGCAACGCAAGCTGATGGGGCTCCCCGACGAGGTCCGGGTCTTCCCCGCCCACGGGGCCGGCTCGGCCTGCGGCAAGAACCTCTCCACCGAGCGGCAGTCCACCATCGGCGAGCAGCGCCGCACCAACTACGCCTGTGCCCCGATGAGCCAGGAGCAGTTCCTCGCCCTGGTCACCGGCGGCCAGCCCGCGGCGCCGGGCTACTTCGCCTTCGACGCCGTGCTCAACCGCAAGGCGCGCCAACTGTTCGACTCCACCGCCGCGGCTCGTCCGCTCACCAACGGCGAGTTCGCCCAGGCCCGCGCCGAGGGCGCGGTCGTGCTCGACGTCCGCGACCCGCAGGAGTTCACCGCCGGACACCTGACCGGGGCGATCAACATCCCGGCCGACGGCCGGTTCGCCGAGACCGCCGGCAGCGTGGTCGCGCCGGACCGCAAGGTGCTCGTCGTCGCCCCGCAGGACCGGGAGGAGGAGATCGTCGTACGCCTCGCCCGGATCGGCTTCGACCACGTCGTCGGATACCTCCGCGAGCCCGAAGGCGCCTTCCTCGAGATGGCCGCGGACATGGGCCGCGCGAGCCGGCTGACCGCCACCGAACTGCACGACGCGCTGGCGACGGCCGAGCCGCCGGTGGTGCTCGACGTCCGCAACGCCGGTGAGCGCGAGCAGGGTGCCGTCCAGGGCTCCCTGCACATCCCGCTGGCCGAGCTGACGCGGCGCCTCGACGAGGTGCCGGCGGACCGGCCGGTCGTCGTGCACTGCGCGGGCGGATACCGCTCCTCCGTCGCGGCGAGCCTGCTCCGCAACGCCGGTCGGGCGGACGTGTCCGACCTGCTCGGCGGCTACGGCGCCTGGCAGACCATACACGCCGCCGTCTGACCAGGACGAGAGGACAGGTGGCAATGTTGAGGTACATTCGCCACCTGTCCCCCCCGGCCCTTGTCGACGGCAGCAGCTGCGTGGTCGTCCAGCACGGCTGCCCGAAGCGGCAGGCTCTGCGCAGTGGCGAATGCCGTCCAACACACGGACAGCGGCGACCCGCGCCGGCCGGTCGGTAGCCATGTCGAAGCGTGCGTGAACCGACCCGGCCGGCTGTATGTGGCTCCTGTTCCGGTTAGTCGGGTCAGATGAACAGCAGTTGGGCTCCTTCGGTCTTCTCGATGAAGTCGGCGGCGCTGATGATGCCCTCGACCTCCTCGTAGAGGTCGGCTTCGGTCAGATGCATCATGTCGGCGGACATGCGGCAGGCCCACAGGTGTCCGCCGGAGGCGACAATCTGCTCGAGGAACTCGGGCACCTCGGGCACGCCGACGTCGGCGATCTGCCTTTTCATCATGTGGGTGGCCATCGCGGTCATGCCGGGGATGCCGCCCAGGCCCTGGGGCAGGTGGGTGGCGGTGTTGCCCAGCGGGGTGAACTTCAGGTCGTGCATCCGCGACTTGGTGATCACGTCGAAGCCCCAGAAGGTGAAGAACAGGTGCGTCTCCACGCCTTCGCCGAGCGCGGCGTTGGCGAGGACCAGTCCGGGGTACGCCATGTCGAGGTTGCCCTTGGAGCAGATGATGGCAAGCTTGCGCCCGGTCGCGGTGTCGTCGTCAAAGTTCGGCACGATCGCCGGCGCGGTGTTCACTCTGTTCATTGTTCGTCTCCTCACACGCAGCCGTGGGGCTTGGGCAGGCCGGCGATGTAGGCCATCTTCTTGGCCGGCTTCTTGGGGAACAGGGTGAACAGTTCCTTGGTCGGGATACCGCCCACGACCGTCACGCGACGCAACGTCGCCGTTTCGCCCTTGGTGCGGTAGTCGTCCCGCAGGAACCGGATGGCCTTCCAGTGCGCGTCGGTCAGGTCGATACCGATCTGCGCGGCCAGTTGCTTGGCCAGGTCCTCGTCCCACTCGTCGTAAACGGTGAGAAAGCCTTCCTCGTCGACGTGGACGTCACGGCCGGCGATGGTGGTGACAGGCATGGTGGTCACTCCTCGGGGTGTTTGCCGGCCATGGACATGTGCGCCGGCAGCGGGATGGGTCGCCCGGGAAGCAGCAGGTTCCAGTACATCCAGCGGAACGCGAGCTTGCCCCAGTGGTTTACCTCGGACTCTTTGAGCAGGCTGAACGGACCGACCCCGGGCAGCGGGTAGCGGCCGGGCAGCGGTTCAGTGTCGTAGTTGAAGTCGATCAGGAGCGCCTTGCCGTCGCCGGACTCGACGAAGCAGTTGGCGTGTCCGTCAAAGCTCCCGGTCATCGGCTCGTCGCGAACGTGCCGCAGAAAGTTCTCGGTGAACACCTCCACCGAAAAGTGCGCGACCGACCCGGCCTTCGACGCCGGAATGTCGCTGGCGTCGCCGAGGGCGAAGATATTCGGGTACGCCTTGGCCAGCAGCGTGTGCTTGTCCACCGGCACCAGGTTGAGCTCGTTGCCCAGCCCGGAGCGGGCCACGTACTCGGCGCCCATGTTCAACGGAACGGTGACCAGCAGGTCGAACGGGATCTCCCGCTCGTCGTAGGAGACCAGGGTCTTGTCGTCGACCCGTTCGACCAGGAAGTCCGTCTCCACCGCGATCTTGCGCTCGTCCAGCATGGACCCGAGCCGTTTCGACGCGATCGGCTTGGTGAACGCGCCCGGCAGCGGCGTGACATACGTCAACTCCACCCGGTCACGCATACCGCGCTGCCGGAAGTACGCGTCGGCGAGGAACGTGAACTCCAGCGGCGCGACCGGGCACTTGATCGGCATGTCCACGATGTGCACCACCAGCCGGCCGTTGTCGAAGCCCTCCATCGCTTTGGCTAGGGCCACCGCGCCGTCGAAGGTGTAGAAGTCGAAGATGCTCTTGCGCCACTGACCGCCGTCGAGCAAGCCGGGCGTCTGGTCCGGCTGCGGCCCCACACCTGTGGCGATGACCAGGTAGTCGTACGGCAGCCGGCGCCCGTCGGCCAGCAGGACCTCGTTGCCGCCCGGCGCGACTCGGTCGACCTCCCCGCGCACGAGATCCACCCCGTCCGGGATGAACCGCTGCCGCGGCTTGACGATCTCTTCGGCCGAGTAGACACCGAACGGGACGAACAGGTAACCAGGCTGGTAGAAGTGCCGGTCACTCTGGTCGACCACAGTGATCTGCCACTCCTCCTTGTCCAGGCGGCGGCGCAGCTTGTTGACCACCATCGTGCCCGCCGTACCGGCGCCCAGTACCAGTAGCCGTCTCATCTCGACCCCCTCCTATACCCCCGACGGTATGGGGTTTGCGAAGATCGCCGTAGAGACTGAAGTCCCGACCGTGCGGGCCGACCGGGACCGGTCGAACACCCCGAGCGGCGACGGCCTCAGGCGAGGGACAGGAAGTGCCCCCTGCTGGCGCCCCATTACGCCTTCGAGCAGGCCGCCGACCGCGGCGGCCCGTGCACGTCATCCGGGCTTGGGACCCGCGGACTGCTCCTCGGGTCGGCCAGCCTGCGACTGCTGCACCACAGCCACAGTCTGGTCGCGGTCATCCGCGAGATCCCGCCAGCGACGGCGGAGCAGGGCCGATCGCCTCGCTCAACTACCTGTTGTCCAGCCACGTGTGGCGCCAGGACCACAACGGCTTCTCCCACCAGGACCCGGGCTTCATCGACCACGTGATGAACAAGAAGGCGGAAGTGGTCCGGGTCTACCTCCCGCCGGACGCGAACACCCTGCTGTCCACCATGGCCCACTGCCTGCGCAGTCGGCACTACATCAACGTGGTGGTGGCCGGCAAGCAGCCCGCTCCGAGCTGGCTGTCCATGGACGAGGCAATTCTGCACTGCCGCCGCGGGCTGGGGATCTGGGAGTGGGCCAGCACGGACGCCGGCGCCGAGCCCGACGTCGTCCTCGCGTGCGCGGGCGACGTGCCGACGCTGGAGACGCTGGCCGCGGCCGCCCTGCTGCGTCAGCACCTGCCCGACCTGAAGGTGCGGGTGGTCAACGTCGTCGACCTGATGCGGCTGCAGCCGAACAGCGAGCACCCCCACGGCCTGCCCGACGCGCAGTTCGACACGATCTTCACCCGAGACAAGCCGATCATCTTCGCGTACCACGGCTACCCGTGGCTGATCCACCGGCTGACCTACCGGCGCACCAACCACGGCAAACTGCACGTGCGCGGCTACAAGGAGGAGGGCACCACCACCACCACCACCCCGTTCGACATGGTGATGCTCAACGACCTCGACCGGTTCCATCTGGTGATCGACGTCATCGACCGGGTGCCCGGTCTGGGCCCGAAGGCTGCGCACCTGCGCCAGGCCATGGTGGACGCCCGGCAGGAGTGCCGCGACTACACCCGCCGCTACGGGGAAGACCGCCGCAGGTCACCGAGTGGCGCTGGCTGCGGGCGGAGGCCGAAACAGCGCCCTGACCACACCGATTGACAGGTCGAAGGGCCCGGCCACGCCGGGCCCTTCGCGTCTACTCCAACGCCGACGACGGGTGTGCGATGAGGTCAAGGACATGGAGGGAGTGAGGCAGATGACCAGCAATTATCTGATCGTCGTCGGCGTGGACGGCTCCGATGGCGGGCGGCGTGCCCTCGACTGGGCGGCCGGTGAAGCGGCGACTCGCGGTGGCGCGGTGCAGGCGGTAATCGCCTGGCGGTGGGACGGGATCGAGTCCGGCCCGATGACTGCCGGCAATCCGACCGACGAGGAGGATCGGGCCCGCGCGATCCTCGATCGCGAGATCCAGGCACTCACGGCCCGTGGAGGCTCGTCGCCGCCTGTCGCTGCCGAGGTAGTGGAGGGCAGAGCCGCCGACGTGCTGACGCGTGCCGCGCGCACCGCGGACCTGCTCGTGCTCGGCAGCCACGGTCACAGCCGGGTCCGGCACACCGTCCTCGGTTCGGTGAGCGAGGAATGCGTACGCAAGGCGAGCTGCCCGGTCGTCGTCATCCCCGTACCCGTACCCGTGCCGGTGCCGCGTGCTACGACGGAGCCAGCGCTGCCGGTCTAACCGCAACCATCGCTCGAGAGAGGCAGCCCGATCGTCGGCTGCCCCTCCCTCCACGGCCGCTGGCTGTTCGACGGGCCAGCGGACCGGACGCCTCAAGCCGGCGATGGTGGCGGCCGGATCTTCCAGGAGGATCCAGTTCAACGCGACGCGACGACGCCGCCGTCAAGGCCCCCAGGCCCGCCTCGGCGTTCAGGCTCGCCGAGGGGTATGGACGTGCGCCTTACCGGGCAAGCAGGGCGATTAGATCGCTTCCGGTGACGATGCCCACCGGATTACCGTCCGCGTCGACAATCGCGACGGCTTCGACGCCGCCCGCCCGCATCAACCGTGCGGCGTCAATCACCCGCGCTTCGGTGCTCACCGTGGCGCTTCGGTGCTCACCGTGGCGGGGTCCGGATCCAGCGCAGCCGCGACGGAAAGCCGAGACAGCGCCCTGTGGTCATGCGCCCACGCCGCGGCCACCGCCCGGTCGGCGAGCACGCCCAGGCACCGCCCGGTCCGAGTCGACCGCCACAAGGTGACGGCGTCCGGTGCGGACCATCGCCTCCAGCGCGTCGCCGAGCAGAATGTCGACGTCTACGGAGAAGACCGGGCTGCTCATCACCTCGGTGACCGGCCGGGTCGCCAACCGTCCCGGCCCACCCGCCCGGCTCACGTCCTGCAATGTAGATCGCTTTCATGATCGCCTCTCATGTCGCCCAAGGCACACAGAGAGGGGCGCGTCGCCGGATGCTCCTCTCCGTGCCCGCTGCCTTCAGGCGATGCCGGTGAAGGTGGTCCGTTCGGACCACCGGTCGGCGAGCTGGCTGTCGTCGAAGTCGTAGCCGAGCTCGTTGACCACTTCGACGACGCCGCTGACCTGTGCGGCGAGGCGGCCGGCGATGTCCGCCGAGGACTTGCGGTCCATCTGCCCGGTCAGCCGGACCACGCCGTCGCGCACGGTCACCTGGACGGCGCCCTCCTCGACCGCGAGGACTCGGCGCAGCACTTCCTGCACCACGTCGTGGCGGATGTCGGCGTCGGGGCGTAGGTGCACCTTCAGCAGGTCGCTGCGGGTGACGATGCCGACGAGCCGGCCCAGGTCGTCGATCACCGGCAGGCGCTTGACCTGTTCGCTGTTCATCGTCTCGGCTGCGGCGACCAACGGTGTGTGCGGAAGGGTGGTCACCGCCGGTGCGGTCATCAGGTCGGCGGCGACTGCGGCGTCGGCCTTGACCCGCGCCTTCTGCCGTCGGCTGCCCTCGAATACGCGCCGCTCGTGCGGCTGCCCGATGAGCTCCACCTTGTGCAGCAGGTCAGCTTCAGACACGACGCCGAGCACGTGCTGGAAGTCGTCGACCACGGGCACCGCGCTGACGTGCCGTTGCGTGAGCACGTCAATGATCTTCCGGTACGGGGTGTCGTCCCGCACCGTCGCGACGTCCGTGCTCATCACGTCGCACACCTGCCATGTCCTCATCACGACCTCCCTCTCGGTCCTGACCTCACCGTACGAATCCGACAGCGAGGCTGGTCAGAGCCGGATGACCGCTGTCGCAGGGACCTGTTGCAGGCCGGTTAGGGGTCGGACGGCCCTGACCCGTATGGGGCCGGCTGCGGTTGGCTGAAGTGGACGGAACCGGATGTTCAGGAGGCCGACCGTGACCGCGACCGCCGCGTCAACCCCTGCCACGTCAACCACCGTTACCACAGACGCCGCTGCTGCGGCCCGTGAGCTGGCGGGTGTCGACGCGTTGACCGCCGATGGCGGCATCGTCCGCATCCGCCCGGTACAGCCCGCTGACCGGCCGGAACTGACCGCGCTGTACGGCCGGGCCGGTATCGACAGTCTGCGGATGCGGTTCTTCGTGGCTCCCGGGCCGGCGATGATCGCCTCCGAGATCGATCGGCTGTGCCGGCGGGCGTTACCGCGTCACGAGGCGTTCGTCGCCGAGCAGGCCGGCACGGTCGTTGGCGTCGCGTCCTACGAGCGCGGCAGCGCCGCTGAGCGGCGGGCAGAGTTCGCGGTGTTCGTCGACGAGAAGCAGCGCGGACGGGGCGTCGGCACCCTGCTGCTGGAGCACCTGGCCGCGGCCGCCCGCGCTCAGGGCGTTGACGAGCTGGTCGGCGAGGTCCTGCCGGGCAACAGCCGGATGCTGAAGGTCGCCCGGGATCTGACCTCCGGCCTGCAGTCGCGACTTGATCACGGCGTTGTCGACGTGGCGCTGACCACCGGCGCCGACGAGGCTGCGCAGCTGGCCGTGGACGAGCGCGAGCGCATCGCCGAGCGGGCCTCGCTGCGCCCACTGCTGGCGCCGACATCCATCGCCGTCGTCGGTGCCGGCCGGCGACCGGGCGGTATCGGCCACGAAACTCTTCAGGCGTTGCGGGAGTACGGCTTCACCGGCGACCTGTACGCGGTGAACCCCCACGCCACCGCGATCGCGGGCGTGCCCGCGTACCCGTCGTTCGCACACCTACCCGCACCGGTCGACCTGGCGGTTATCGCGGTGCCGGCCGAGGCCGTTGCCGGCGTTGTCGCCGAGGCGGGCGCCGCCGGCGTGCGAGCGGCTGTCGTGCTCGGATCCGGCTTCGGGGAGGCGGGTGCGCAAGGGCGGGCCCGCCAGGCCGAGATGGTGCGGCTGGCCCGCGCGCACGGCATCCGGCTGGTCGGACCCAACTGTCTGGGCATCGTCAACACCGATCCCGCGGTCCGGTTGAACGCCAGTTTCACGCCGGCCGCGCCGTTTCGGGGTGGGTTGGCGGTGGCGTCGCAGTCGGGTGCGGTGGGCATCGCGCTGCTCGACCTTACCGCGCGCGCAGGTTGCGGTGTGTCGACTTTCGTGTCGCTCGGCAACAAGGCAGACGTCAGCGGTAATGACCTCCTCGCGTACTGGTTCGATGACCCGGCCACCACGGCCGTCGCCCTGTATCTGGAGTCGTTCGGTAACCCGCGCAAGTTCGCCCGTACGGTGCGGGCCCTCGCCCGCCGCAAGCCGGTGCTGGCGGTCAAGAGCGGCCGGTCGACGGCCGGAGCGCGGGCCGGGGCCTCGCACACCGCTGCGGCCGCTGCTCCGGATGTAGCGGTCGAGGCGCTCTTCGCCCAGGCCGGGGTGGTGCGGGTCGACCACCTCGGAGACCTGATGGACGCCGCCCGGATGCTCACCGGCCAGCCGCTGCCCGCCGGTGAGCGGCTGGCCGTGGTCGGCAACGCCGGCGGGGTCAACGTGCTCGCCGCCGACGCCGCGGAAGCCGCCGGCCTACGCGTGCCGTCGTTGAGCCCGGGGCTTCGCGAGCGGCTGGCAGGCGTCGCCCCTGACGCGGCCGGCCATGACAGCCCCCTCGACCTGGGCGCCGCGGCCACACCCGCAGCATTCGCCAAGACGGTGGAAGCGCTGGCGGTCAGCGGGGAGGTCGACTCCCTGCTCGTGGTGGTCGCCGCCACCCGCACCAACGACGTGCCGGCGACCCTGGCGGCGATCACCCCGGTGGTCGACGCCCATCCCGGCCTGACCGTCGCCGCCGTCGTCATCGGCCTGCCGGCGGCGCAGCCGACCTTCGGCGAGCGGCGCACGCCGATCTTCGACCTGCCCGAACGGGCGGTGCGGGCGCTCGGGCACGCCACCCGGTACGCCGCTTGGCGGCGGGAGCCGCTCGGCGCCCGACCCGCCCTGCCCGACGTCGACACCGCTGCCGTCCGCACCGCCGTCGCGCAGGGGCTGGTCGCGGGTGCCGGCTGGCAGCCGTACGAGCGCGCGGCCGCCATCCTCGCCGGCTACGGGATCCCGCTGGTCACCTCCGTCACCGCCGGCAGCAAGGACGACGCGGTCCTCGCGGCGCAGCGCATCGGCTACCCGGTCGTGCTCAAGTCGGCCGACCCGGACCTGGTGCACAAGAGCGACACGGGCGCTGTCCAGCTCAACCTGGTCGACGCCGCGGCGGTGCGCGCCGCCTATCGAGCGGTCACCGCCGCAGGTGGGACGGAGTGCGGGGCGCTGGTCCAGCCGATGGTCCGCGGACAGGTGGAACTCGTGGCCGGCGTCGTGCACGACCCGCTGTTCGGCTCCCTGGTGATGGCCGGCCTCGGCGGCGTGCACACCGACCTGCTCGGCGACCGGACGTTCCGGCTGGTGCCGATGACCGACCGCGACGCGGAACGGATGTGGCGCTCGCTGCGCGCCGCGCCCCTGCTGACCGGATACCGGGGCGCACCGCCGGTCGACACCGCCGCCATCGAGAACCTGCTCCTGCGACTCGGGCGACTCGCCGAAGAGGTACCCGAGGTCGCCGAACTGGACCTCAACCCGGTGCTGGTCGGACCCGACGGCGCCCTCGCCGTCGACGCCAAGCTGCGCCTCGCACCCGTCGGCGCCGAACCCGACCCCGTCCTGCGGCAACTCCGCCAACCCGAGTAACCCCGCGCGGCCTTCATCCCGCGCCCACCCTGAAGGAGGCTCTCATGTCCAGCAGACCCATCATCGTCGGCTACGACGGCTCCGCCAGCGCCGCAGCCGCCGTGGAATGGGCCGTCGCCGAAGCCACCCGCACCGGCACGCCCCTCCTGCTCACCTACGCCTTCGACTGGCCGATCGTCCCCGCGGTGCTCTCCCCCGGACCGGCGGCCTGGCCCGACACCACCGCCCGGCACGACGCCGAAACGATGATCGACGACGCGGTCGCCGAAGCGGCCAGGTCCTACCCCGGCCTGACCGTCACCGGCATGCTGCTCGACGGGTCGCCCGCCGTCGTGCTGCAGGAGCAGTCCCGGCACGCCTCCCTCGTCGTGCTCGGCAACCGGGGACACGGCGGCTTCGCCGACCTGCTCGTCGGCTCCACCAGCGTCGCGGTCTCCACCCACGCCCACTGCCCGGTCGTCGTCGTCCGCGGCGATGAGCAATGGCCCGGCGCACACGTGCTCGCGGGCGTGGACGGATCCCCGTGCTCCCTGCTGGCGCTCCAGTACGCCCTCGAGCAGGCCGCCGACCGCGGCGTGCCCCTGCACGTCATCGGGGCCTGGACCCCGCCGACACCGCGGTGGAGCCCGCCGAACCTCGATCAGCGAGACATCACCGCAGCGGAGAAGGCCACGCTCGACGAACTGCTCGCCAGCTGGCGGGAGAAATATCCGGACGTCGAGGTGACCACAGAGGTCGTCGCTGACAACCCGAGCCGCGTCCTCGCCAAGGCCAGCCGACACGCCCAACTGGTCGTCGTCGGATCCCGCGGGCGGGGCGGATTCCGCGGACTGCTCCTCGGGTCGGTCAGCCAGCAACTGCTGCACCACAGCCACTGCCCGGTCGCGGTCATCCGCGAGATCCCGCCAGCGACGGCGGAGCAGACGGACGCCTGACCCGGCCCGCGAGACAGGTCCCGATCGGCCCGCCCGGTCGGGACCTCCGGCTTTGCAGCCGGTTTCACAACTGGGTGAAGCTTGAGGCGCGCAGGCGAGGGAGGACGCGATGGCATACGACCGGATCGTCATCGCGGTCGACAGATCGGCACCGGGCGCACCATGCGCTGGCGTAGGCGGCACGGCCTGCGACCGCGGTCGGTCGCCGCCGGGGTCGCCACCCGGCTGACGCGACACCGACGCGGTGGTGAACTCGTGCCGATCGTGGTCGTATCCAGACGCGGCGGCGTGTCGGTGCACCGGAACCGCCGCGCTACGCCCGTTGGCGCCGACGCCGCCCTCGCTGCGGTCGTCTGAGCGACGGACTGGGCACGAGAAGCGCTACCGGCTGGCCGCATGCCTTAACGCTCACCGCCGTCATCGACCCTGGTCGATCGCTGATTCAAATCCGCGCCACCAGTCACAGACCGGCCAGGACGACCACCACCAGCAGTGCGATCGCCGCGACCGCCATCGCGATGTCCTGCCGCATGACGACCTCCTCCAGAATCGGACCCTTCCCTCGATGCGCCAGCTCGTACGTCAACGGCAGCGGGACGGCGTTGACGACGCAGTACAGGTGCTGACCGACAAGCCGCGGCGTTTGCGGGTTCAGTGGGCGCGGACGATGGCCACCGGGCATGGCGCGTGGTGCAGCACGGCTTGGCTGACCGAGCCGAGCAGCAGCCCGGTGAAACCGCCTCGGCCCCGGGCACCCACGACGGTCAGCGCCGCGCCGGCTGACTCGCGGACGAGGACTGCGGCGGGGTGTCCCTGGACCACCCTGGGTTGCACCGGCACGTCGGGGTACTTCTCGCTCCAGCCGGCGAGCGTCTCGGCGAGCAGCCGGGTCTCTTCGCTGCGCAGTTCGTCGACGTCGTACACAAGGGGCAGCATGTCGCCGGGCTGGGTGGGCTGCGGCCACTGGAAGGCGTGCACGGCCACCACGCCGAGCCCTCGCCGGGAGGCCTGCTCGAATGCGAACCCGACCGCGAGGCGTGACAACTCCGACCCGTCGACTCCCACCACCACCTGGCCCGCGAACGCACCGGAGCCTCGGTCGGCGGCGCCGTCTCGGACGACGACAACCGGGCAGGCCGCGTGTGCGGCGACCTGCACGCCCACCGAGCCGACGAGCAGCCCGGTGAACCCGCCGATGCCACGGTTGCCGACCACTACAAGGGCGGCGTCGCGGGATGCCTCGATCAGCGCCGGGGCGGGTGCGCGGACGGGCATGTCGGTGGAAATGTCCAGGGCCGCGGCTCCTTCGCGGGCGCGGTCGGCGGCGGTGGACAGGATCTGTTCGGCCGCGTGCTGCAAGCCGCCGGTGGCCGGGCCGGAGGGCGACGGGCCCAGCGGCACCCGCAGCAGTGGCCAGAGGAAGGCGTGCACGATCCGCAGTGGGCGGCGGCGCAGGCGGGCTTCCTCGGTGGCCCAGTGCAGGGCTCGCAGGGATTCCGGTGAGCCGTCGACGCCGACGACGATGGGGGCGGCTGGCTTGATGGTCATCGGGTTCTCCTCCGTCTGGTGAGCAGGGTGACGGTGGCGGGGATCGTAGCGGCGGCGGCGCAGGCGGCGACGTCCGTGAGCGACAGGGCCTCGGTGCCGAGCAGCGTGCGCAGCGGCGGGAGCCACAGCGCGGTCAACTGCAGGGCGAGTGACAGGGCGACGGCGGCGTCGAGCGCCCAGTTGCGGTCGCGGCCGCGTACCCGCAGCGCGAGTGCCACGCCGAGCTGGGCGAGGCCGAGAACGGTGAACAGGACGCTCTGCCACGGCCGGTCTGCGGCGGCCGCCACCAGCGCGGCAACCAGCGACACCGTGGCGATGAGGCCGCCGGTGCCGGCGATGCGCCACGCCAGCCCGCCGATGATGGCCTGGTCGGGGCGGCGCGGCGGGCGGTTCATCACGTCGGGGTCGGCCGGCTCGGCGCCCAGGGCCACGCCGGGCAGCCCGTGGGTGATCATGTTGATCCACAGGATTTGTGCCGGCAGCAGCGGCACTGTCAGGCCCACGAACGGGCCGATCAGCATCACCAGTACCTCGGCGAGGCCGCCGGAGAGGGCGTAGACGAGGAAGCGGCGGATGTTGGCGTAGATCCGCCGGCCCTCGGCGACGGCGACGGCGACGGTGGCGAGGTTGTCGTCGGCCAGGACGAGGTCGGCGGCCTGCCGGGCCGCTTCCGTGCCGCCGCGGCCCATCGCCACACCGATGTCAGCACGGCGCAGCGCGGGCGCGTCGTTGACCCCGTCGCCGGTCATCGCGACGACCGCGCCGTCGGCCTGCAGCCCCTGCACGATGGTGAGTTTCTGCTCGGGTCGGGTGCGGGCATACACGGTCGCACCGACCAGGCCCGCGTCCACGTCGTCGCCGACGGCCACCGTATCGCCTGGCTTGAGCATGCCGAGGCGCGCCGCGATTGCCGCCGCGGTCGACGGGTGATCCCCGGTGATGAGAATCAGCCGGATGCCCGCGCCGGCAAAGGCCTCGACAGCGTTGGCCGCCTCCGCCCGCACCGGGTCCATCAGCGCGACGAGGCCGAGTAGCCGCAGCCGGGTTTCGAGGGCCTCCGGCTCGGGGCGGTCGTCAGTGTGACGTTGCGCGACGGCGAGCACCCGGTAGCCTTCGGCGGCCAACTGCGCGGCCGCTGTCGCGGCGCGCTCGCGCGTGGCTGGATCGTCGACGAGCGGACCGCCGGTGGCCAGCAGCACCTCGGGAGCGCCCTTGCAGACCACCAGGTAACCGCCGTCGGGGTCCTGGTGGAGCGTGGTCATCCGGCGTCGGGTGGCGTCGAACGGCGCCTCGGCCACGCGCGGATACCGCGACCGAACGGCGACGTCGACGCCGCAGCGGGCCGCCGCGGTCACCAGGGCCGCTTCCATCGGGTCGCCGACCGGCGCCCAGCGCGGGCGATCCTCGGTCGGTGGGGCCAGGTGGGCGTCGTTGCACAGCAGGATCGCCCGGGCCAGGTCGGCTGCCGCCGGAAACGGCGGCCGCGGCGAGGTCCGGCTCTCGGGGTCGTACCCGTGGCCGGACACGGTGATTTCGGTGCCGTCCGCGCAGACGAAACGGTCAACGCTCATGACGCCCTCGGTGAGCGTGCCGGTCTTGTCGGCGGCGATCACGGTGACCGAGCCGAGGGTCTCCACGGCGGGCAGCCGCCGCACGATCGCCGAGCGGCGCGCCATCCGCCGGGCGCCCAGGGCCAGGGCGACGGTCACCACAGCGGGCAGCGACTCGGGCACCGCGGCCACGGTGAGGCTGACCGCGGCCAACACCATGTCCGCCAGCGGCAAGCCGCGGGCCAACCCGACGGCAAGCACGAGCAGCGACAGCCCGGCCGCCGCCAGGGCGAACGCCCGGCCCAACCCGGCCAGCCGCCGCTGCAACGGAGTGGCCCGGTGCGGCTGCGCGGCGACGAGGGCGGCTATGCGCCCCAACGCGCTGGCCGCGCCGGTGCGGGTCACCACGCCCACTGCCCGGCCGGTCGAGGCCACGGTACCGGCGTACAGCGCGGTGGTCTCGGCGTCGCCGCCACCCGCCTCCTTGGCTACCGGCACCGATTCGCCCGTCAACGCCGCCTCGTCCACGGTCAGCCGGACCGCCTCGATCAACGTCAGGTCGGCCGGCACCACATCACCGGCCTCCAGACGCACCACATCGTCGGGGACCAGGTCCGCGGCGGCGACCATCGACTCGGCGCCGTCGCGGACCACTCGGGCGTACGGGGCGGCCAGGCGCCGCAGCGCGGCCACCGCCCGGTCGGCCCGTACCTCCTGCACCACGCCGACGGTGGTGTTGAGCACGATGACCAGGCCGATCACGATCAGGTCGGTGATGTCGCGCAGCAACGCGGTGACCACCATCGCGGCGAGCAGCACCACGACGAGCGGGTCGCGTAGCTGCGCGAGCACCCGGGAGGCCAGGCTGCGGGGTTTGGGCTCGGGTAGCTGGTTGGGTCCGTGCAGGCGCCGCCGCTCGGCCACCTCGGCCACGGTGAGGCCACTCGGCGGCGCGATGGAGTCGCGGATCGTCGCGGTCATGCTGCCGATGATTGCCGGACGCGGACGCGCATCCCAGGGCCAAAGGTCATCGGCCCGTAGGGCCGTGGCCTACGGCACAACCGCTACGGTTGCGGCGCGCGCACCGCCGAGGTTTCCACCACTGCTCGGCCGGCATCCGCGGGGTGTGCGGCGGGCCGGCGTGCGCCGGGTCGGCGATTCCCAACCGCAGCACCTGGTACGGGTAGCCGGCAGCGTGCCGGGCCGCCCGAAGTCCCCGGCCGGGCACGGTGGTCTGCGGCGCCTGCTCGGGCAGCACCTCCGGGGGAAGTCCGGTGCCCGCCGGCCCGGGCCGGCTGGTACAGTACCGCAGCTCCTCACGGACCTACGGGTCATCGGCCGCCACCGCCTCCGCCTTCGAGGCTGCGGCCGCCAGCTCCATCACCTGGTCGGCGCTGAGGATCTGCAGCCGTGCCCCCTCGGCGTCAGGCGCCTGCACATCGCCTTCACCGAATCGTCCGGTACCGGTTCGTCGCTGACCGGCCGCCGCGGTGTGCCGCACCTGCATGCACTGCACCAGCCGCACCGCCTCGAACGGTGCCGGAACCCGGCCGGTGGCGACAATCCCGGCCAGCAGATCCGGGTACGCCGGATCGGGCAGCCGGTCCACCCGCATCCCCCAGCCCTCACTGGCGAGCACCACCCGGGCGTGATGCAGCGCTGTGCCGCAACTGAGCGTCATCAGCCGGCCATCGGGGTCAGTGGCGGGAAGCTGACGGTCACGGACGGCGAAGAGTTCGAGCCGGTCCGGCAGGACCCACCAACGCCACAGTTGAGTGTTGTGCACCGACGGTGCATGCCCGGCCGTCGCGGCGGCCTGCGCGAGCGCGGTGGTCACCGATCGGTCGGTCTGCGGCATCTCGCGTGTCATCGTCACGACCTCTCCGTGCCCTGCCATCCTGCCCCGCCGGGCGGGCATCCGGATGCCTTTACCGGCTCCAGTTCGCGCTCGACGCCGTTGCGCGGCACAGCGGTCAGGGGCGGTTGACGCGCTGTTTCGCGTGTCCGCCGCGGATTTGCCGAGTTCTCACGTCGGGTGCCTCCGCGCCTGGCGATGGGAGTGCCCCGCACGTCGATGGCCAGACGGCGATCGAGGGCTGTTCAGGGCGGGTTACTCGGACTGGCCGCCCAGCGCATCCACCGTGAATGTGGTCTCCTGCCGCCCGGCGCGGGGCGGCAGGAGACCAGCTGCGCGGTCACTCCCGCGACAGCGCGACCTTCAGCGCGCCGGTGTCGGCTGGCCGGGAGAAGACGTCGTACGCCTGCATGATGTCCTCGAGCGGGAACCGGTGGGTGATGAGTTGGCCGGTGTCCAGCTGCCCCGCGGACACCATCTTCAGCAGGGTCGGGGTGGAGTAGGTGTCCACCAGCCCGGTCGTGATGGTCACGTTGCGGATCCACAGGTCTTCCAGGTGCAGGGTGGCGGGCTTGCCGTGCACGCCGATGTTCGCGACCCGGCCGCCTGGGCGAACCAGGGTGGTGCACAGCTCGAAGGACGCGGGTGTGCCGACCGCCTCCATCACCACGTCGGCGCCGAGCCCGTCGGTGATCGCGCGCACCACCTCGAGCGGGTCGTCGTCGGCTTTGACAATCACGTCGGCGCCGAGGTGCTTGGCCGCCTGCAACCGGCTGTCGGCCTTGTCGATTGCCACGATGTGCGCCGGCGAGAACAGCCGCGCGGTCAGGATGCCGGCCAGTCCGATCGGGCCGCTACCGACCACGACGACGGTATCGCCCGGACGAACCTGGCCATTGAGCACGCCGACCTCGTAGGAGGTCGGCAGGATGTCGGCCAGCAGCACTGCGGCCTCGTCGGTTGTGCCTTCCGGCAGCGGGTAGGTCGAGAGGTCAGCGAACGGCAGTCGGGCGTATTGGGCCTGCACACCGTCGACGAGGTGACCGAGGATCCACCCTCCGCCGCCGCGGCACTGTCCGTAGCTGCCCTCCCGGCAGTACCGGCAGCGGCCGCAGGCCGAGATGCAGGACGCCAGGACCCGGTCACCCGGCCGGACCGTGGTGACCCCCGGGCCGACGTCGACGACCGTGCCGACCGCCTCGTGGCCAAGGATTCGGCCCGGCTGCACCGCCGGTACGTCGCCGCCCAGGATGTGCAGATCGGTGCCGCAGATGGTGACGGTGTCCACCCGAATGATGGCGTCGGTGGGATCGATGATGCGGGGGTCGGGAACGTCGGTCCAGGACCGCTGCCCCGGGCCGCCGAAGACGAGTGCTCTCATGACAGGACCTCCTTGTCCATGTGCGCGGGTTCGATGGCGCCGGGAGCTCGTACAGCTGCGTGAGGCGGCGTACGCCCGTGGCGTCGAGCTCGACGGCGAAGGTCTGCTCGACTGGCACTGCACCGAAGTCCCCTCGGTACGGCGGGAACAGCCACGACCAGCCCAGGACAGTGCCCGCCTCGATGGTTTCAATGACGATGTCACCTAGACCGGGTACGGCGATGTCCAACTCGACGCGCCCGGACCGCAGCAGCCAGAAGCGGTCGGCCGGTCGCCGCCCGTGAAACAGCCGCTGGCCAGCGTGCCGGACGACCGGGTGGGCCCGACCCGAGAGCCGTTGCAGCCACGGGTCGGGCAGCCCTTGCAGGAGCGGATGGGCGGACAGCAGATTGACGGTTCGCAACATGGCGGCACCTGCGGTGTGGGTGGGAGCCGGGGCCGGCTCACGGCCGGCCCCGGCACTCGATCAGCTCTTCTTCCCGTTCTCGACCTTGATCGGGATCTCCTTCGCGCCCGGCTTGATGTCGCCGACCTTCGCGGTGATCTCGAGGATCCCGTCCGCGTACCGGGCGGCGATGGTCTTCTCCATGACGCCCGCCGGCAGTGGGATGGTCCGGGAGAACGATCCGTAGTGGAACTCGGAGCGGGTCTTGTCGGGGCGGGTGGTCTCCTTGCGCACCACGTCGAGCCGCAACTCGCTGTCGGCGAAGGTGATCCGCACGTCCTTGACCGGATCGATCCCGGGCAGCTCGGCGCGGACGACGTACTGGTCGCCCTCCATGTAGTCCTCGACCCGGATGCTCGGCGCGAGCAGCGGGAACAGGGACAGGTTGGCCCAGTCGAACGGCACCAACGTGCCATCCCTGAAGCGTGCGATTGTCGACATCACGACCTCCTTGTCGTCTCGTCGTCACTTCCATCCGACCTCGCCGCCGGTGAGCCGGTCAGGGCCGACCGGCCTGTCTCGGCAGGCCCTCCGGCACGCTCGCGATGCGTCGCCGGCAGCGACCAGCTCGGTAAGCTCGACGAGCAGGCTCGTGTAGCCCTACTCGTTGTCGTACCAATCTTCGAGCTGCGTACGCCGATGAGCGCGGCCCTGCGCACCGAGATCCGGGACGCGGTCGACGCGGCCGCCGGGTCGCTGGGCTTCCGGCCGGCGCTGGAGATGTCCGACCCCATCGACAGCGCAGTGCCGGATGCGGTGCGCCCGGACCTGCTCGCTGTGCTGCAGGAGGCGCTGTCCAACGCCGTCCGGCACGCGCAGGCGAACCGGGTGACAGTGAGCGTGCACGTCAACGCCGGCCAGCTCACGCTGACGGTCGCCGATGACGGCATCGGCACCGACCCCGCCGCCGCCCGGGGAGGGCTGGTCAACATGCGCGAGCGCGCCGACCGACACGGCGGCGAACAGGGCCTCGTCGTCCTCATACGACGTCAGGATCAGCCCCTTGATCGACGAGTCCACGGCGCGCACGTCCCGGCACACGTCGATGCCGTTGCCGTCGGGCAGCCGGGCGTCGAGAATCGCCACGTCAGGGCGAAACGCGGGGATACGCCGGGCGGGCCTCCTGAGCCAACCCCGACTCGCCGACCACCTCGATATCACCGGAGCTTTGCAGTAGGTCGGCCAGACCACGACGGACGACCTCGTGGTCGTCAAGCAGGAATACCCGGATCACCGGTCATTCCTACCCCACGACCACGCTGCGCCGACCAGGGCCCAAAGTCCCGTCCAACGCCGGCCCAACGGCCCCTCCCAGTAGGGGCTTCTGCGCCAAAGCCGGCGACAGTCGCGGCCAGGCCGCAGGCTGCGGCCAGCTAGGCCCGGCCGGACGGGACGTCCGGCCCTGTCCGCACCCAGGGAACCCGAGACAGCCTAGGCCTGAGACCAGCAAGGAGGATCCGATGACCAGTACGCCCGCGAGTCCCCCGCCGGCCGAGATCGTCACGGCGCTAGCCGACGCGGCCCGGCAGGCCCTGCGCGCACCGTCGGTGTTCAACTCCCAGCCGTGGCGTTGGCGGGTCGGCCCGGACACCCTCGACCTGTTAGCGGACCGGGAACGGCAGCTGACCGTCACCGATCCCGACGGCCGCCTGCTGATCATTAGCTGCGGAGCGGCGCTGCACCACGCGCGCGTCGCGCTGGGCGCCGCCGGTCTCCGGGTCGAGGTCGCACGGCTTCCCGAGCCGGGCGGCCCTGACCTGCTGGCCCGCATCCGGGTCGTGGGTCGTCAGGACCCGGATGCGGAGGACTTGCGGCTGTCTGAGGCCATTGTCCGGCGGCGCACCGACCGGCGCGCCTTCGGTGACACCCCGGTGTCGGCCGCCGCGCTCACCCGGCTGCGCACTGCGGCCGAGGCGAACGGCGCCAATCTGCACGTGGTGCGGATGGATCAGATGCCGATGCTCGCGGTGGCGACCGCGCAGGCCGCGGCGACCGAACTCGCGGATCCGGCGTACCGCGCTGAGCTGATCCGGTGGACCAACCGGCCGGCGTGCAGCGGCGACGGCGTTCCCGCGTCTACCGCCGTGCGGCAGGCTCCGCGCCGGGTGCCGGTACGCGACTACGCGCTCGGCGCCGAGCCCGGCCTGGAGGTTGGTGATGGCAACGATCGCGGCGCGACGTACGCCATCCTGTTCGGCGCCGATGACGAGCCGGCGGCGTGGTTGCGCGCTGGGGAGGCGCTGTCGGCGCTGCTGCTCACCGCCGTGGTCGAAGGACTGTCCGCCGCCCCGCTGAGCGACGCGATCGAGCAGGCCTGGCCGCGGCGGTTGATGCGGGACCTGCTTGCCGGCCTCGGCGAGCCGTATCTGATCGTGCGGCTCGGTGTGGGCGCCGACCCTGATGGCCTGCCACCGGCGCCCCGCCGTGACCCGGCCGAGGTCATCGAGTTTTCCGGGAGCGGGTGGGGGCGGTGTGGCCAACCATCGTCGTAGGGGTCGGTGGCGACGGAGGCTGGCACGTCCTGGCCTGGGCGACGGACGAGGCGGTCTCGTCCGGCGGGCGGCTCGTGCTGTGCCACGCCTGCCGGCCCGACTCGGTGTTGGCCAGCCGCGGCCCGGTAATCCCGACCGGCCTGCTGGAACTGGCCGATCCGGCCCTCGCCCTGCCGTCGCCAGTACCCGCGCTCGCCTGGGCGGCGACCGTATCGCCCTGCGTGTCCTGCCGGGTCGCCCCGGGCACCTGTTCGTGGAGGCCGCCTCGGATGCCGACCTGCTGATCGTGGGTCCACCCGCTGCGTCGGCGCCCCGTGGGCTCGGCAGCACCGCGCATTACGTGGCGGCGCACGCGCCGTGCCCCGTCGTCGTCGTACGCCCGCTGGCCGGTGGCCGGGAGGCGGCGTTCGCCGGGCATGTGGTGGTGGGCGTGGACGACTCGGCGGCCGGCCGGGCGGCCTTGGAGTTCGGATTCGGGTACGCCGACACGCACGTGCGCCCGCTCGCCGCCGTGCACGTCACCGCGGACCGGTGCCAGGACGTCCCGGTTCGACGAGCGGACCGTCTCGCGCGGGCCGGGCTGGTCACCGGCGGCGTGGTCATCGCCGCCGAGGACAATGTGGACCGGTGGCTTGCGGACGCCGGGCACGACGAGCTGGTTGACCCGTACGGCGATTCCGGCGTCCTGCTGCGACGTGTCGGCGGCCCCGCCGGGGCGGTCTCTGCGCCGGCCGAGCAGACGTTTTGGCTGGCGTCCGCGGCGGGCACCGGCACAGTGGTCCTGGATCGGGCGCTGACCGACGGGCGCTTCGCGGTGGTGCTGGCGACGGGGTGATCGCGGCCCTTGCCGCGCTCGCGCTGATCTACGCTGGCGCGTCCCGACGGGGCGCGCTATGGCCGGGCGTCAGCCCGCCGTGCCCGCTTTGCGGCCGCGTCGGACAGCAGCACGGTTGGCACCGCCGTGGCAGCCAGCAGCCAGCCCAACGCGGTCGGTAGGTCGCCATCGAGGAGCCCGGGCAGCGGTGGAACGGTCAGGAAGACCCCGAGTAGCACCAGCTCGACCGCCACCGCGCCGAGCAGCAGCGGGTTTCGCCGCGGATCGATCCGCCATGCTGGCCGCACCGCGCTGCGGCACGCGAACGCGTTGGCGAGCTGTCCGAGCACGATGGCGGTGAAGGCGGCGCCGGACGCCGCCGCCAGCAGGCCTGCGTCCGGCGAGGCGGCCCACCGCCAGCCACCGGCCAGCAGGACCGCGGTGAACGCCCCGAGCGAGGCGAGCACCTCTGCGGGCCCGAGGATGCCGAAGACCCGGCGCAGCACGGCGCCGTCGATCAGCTGGCCCGTGCGGGCCCGGCCCGCGAGCGTGCGCGCGTTGGGCGGCTCCGCGCCGAGCGCGAGGGCCGGCAGGATGTCGGTGCCGATGTCCAGGGCGAGGATCTGCAACACTCCGATGGCCAGTGGGAACGCCCCTCCGGTGAGTGCCCAAGCGAGGAACGGCGCCAGCTCCGCGACGTTGTCGGTGAGGTGATAGGTCAGAAATCGTCGGATGTTGGTGAACGTAGCCCGGCCCAGTTCGACAGCCGTGACGATGGTGGCGAAGTGGTCGTCGAGCAGCACCAGATCCGCAGCCTCGCGGGCGACGTCACTGCCGCTGGCGCCCATCGCTATGCCGATGTCGGCCTGGCGCAGGGCCGGTGCGTCGTTCACCCCGTCGCCGGTCATCGCCACCACGTGCCCGCGGGCCTGCAGCGCGCGGGTAATGCGCAGCTTGTCCTCCGGCCTCGCCCGGGCGACCACCACCCCGTCGTGCTCGAGCAGGTCGGCCAGCGCCGCGTCGTCGGCGGGCAGATCGCGCCCCTCGACCACGATTCGGTCGGGTCCCAGGAGCCCCACCTGCTCGGCTATCGCTCCGGCGGTGCCGGCGTGGTCACCGGTCACGATGGCGAGGCGGATGCCGGCGGTCCGGCAGACCGTGACGGCCTGCCCCACGTCCGGCCGGGGCGGGTCGGCGAGCCCGACCAGGCCGAGCAGTTCCAGCTCCCGTTCGTCGCGTTCGGGGCCCGCACCCAGGCCAGGCCCGCGGCGGGTCGCGACGGCGAGTACCCGGAGGCCCCGCCCGGCCATGCGGCGGGCCACTGCGGCCGCATCGGGGGGCGGTGCCGGGCAGCGGGACAGTACCGCCTCGGGTGCGCCCTTCACGTACAGCGTGTCGGCCACCACCGTCGCGTAGCGCAACCGCCGGGAGTCGAACGGATAGATCGCGGTGGCGGGTTCCCACCGCTCGCGGGCGGACACGTCGACGCCCGCTCGCAGGGCGAGCACGTGCAGGGCCACCTCCATCGGATCGCCGTGCGGCTGCCACTGTCCGTCCCGGCGGCTGAGCCGACCGCTGGAGGCCCGGACCGCCGCGTACGCCAGGTCGGCGACCGCGTCCCGGTTGGCCGCAGGTGTGTCGATCTGCCCCGTAGGCTGGTATCCGACACCGCGCACGGTCGCCGCACCGAGCGCGGTCCATACCTCGACCGCGGACATCTCGTTGCGGGTCAGCGTGCCGGTCTTGTCGGTGCAGATGAACGTCACCGAGCCGAGGGTCTCGACCGAGTCCAACCGCCGTACGAGCGCGTTGCGGCCGGCCATCCGCCGGGCCCCCCAGGCGAGCGACAGGGTTACCGTGGGCAGCAGCCCTTCCGGCACCAGCGCGACGGTGACGCCGATGGCCAACAGGAACGCGACGATGGGCTCGGCCCCGAGCAGCATCGCGGTGCCGAGGAAGACGGCGCCGACGGCGACCGCGACGGCCGCGACAACCTTCACCACCCGATTGAGGCGGACGGCGAGCGGGCTGGGCGGGCGTGTCGCGCCCCGGGTCAGCTCGGCGATACCGGCCAGCCTGGTTTGCTGCCCGGTGGCGACGACGATGGCGCTCGCCGCGCCTTCGACCAGATACGTGCCGGCGAACAGCCGCTCGTCGACGGTCACCCGGCGGGGCACGCTCTCGCCGGTCAGCATCGACTCGTCGACCGCGATGGCGTGCGCCTCGACAACGGCCAGGTCGGCACTGATCCGGTCTCCCGCCTCCAACAGCACCAGGTCGTCGGGCACCAGGTCGGCCGCCGCAACGGTGAGCCGGTGCCCGTCACGGCGCACCGTCGCGGCGGCCGGCATCAGGTCGCGCAACCGGTCGGCGGCCCGGTCGGCGCGGTATTCCTGCACGAAGGCGAACACGCCGTTGACCAGCACCACCACAGCGATGGCTACGCCCAGCTCGGGCATGCCGGCGATCACGGCAAGGACCGCCGCCGCCCAAAGCAGGAGGGCGAAGAAGTGGGTGAGCTGGCGGGCCAGCAGTCGCCAGATTGCTGGCGGCCGGGAACTCGGCAGGACGTTCGGCCCCACCCGCCGCAGCCGGCCCGCCGCCTCCTCAGCGGCCAGGCCGGCAGCTCGGACCGGCCCGGGTGCCGTCGCACTGGTCGCCATGCTCTCGACGTTACGGACACCGGATCTGGCGGGACACGGGCAGCCGCCCCGCACGGTGGGGCCGAACGACCCGCCGGATCAGGCAGCGCGGCACGCCCTCGACCCGGTGCAGGCGCAGGCCGACACCACTCGCCAAGAGCAGCACCGCGCCGCCGACGAGCAGGATCCCGGCGGCGCCGCCCGCGCTGTCGGTCACAACGCCTCGGCACGATCGGTCAGCCAGCGAGCGCGGTGCCCTTGGCCAGCGAGCCGGTTCGGAAATGGGCCGAAACCACGTGGTAGAGGGAGCGCCAGTCCTCGACACCGTCAGCCGGTGGAACTGCCCGGCCGTGATCTGCACAGTCATGCCGGCGAACCTCACATCGGCGGCGCGACGGCCGCGGCGACGTCCTTGAGCGTCACTCTGGCCAACCCTGCCGCCCCTCGATTTTAGACCGATCTACTGCTGGATCGATCTACGAGCCCTTGCATCACGAGCAGGACGTACAGACCTCGCAGGGTGACGACCCGGCGCGCCGTCTCCGGGGCGAAAGGCCCGGGACGGAGCACCAGTGGCCCCTGGCCGGTCCGCTTTGAAAGGCCGACGATCGAAGTGTGCCCGAGCCGTCGGGCGGGACGGGTTACCGGCAATCGCGGCCGACACCGCAGCCCGAGACGAGAGGCGGAGGCGAGGGTGATGAAGCGGTGGACCATGCCCGCGGCGGTGGCGCTGCTCTGCATTGCGGGCACGGGCGGGCTGGGCGCGTGCGGCAATGGGGACGACGGGGACGTCGGCGCACCCCCGACCGGCAGCCCCAGCGCTTCCGCGACAGCATCGCCGAGCCCGACCAGTCCGGCCGCGTGGCCGAGCCCAACCAGCCCGGCCGTATCGCCGCCCGGCCGGCCGGGCGGCGGTACGGCGGCGGGTTGGACGACCCGCCCGGTGACCGTCAGGCGGTCCGTGCCGGTGCCGCCGGTGCCGACGCTGCTGCGCATCAGGTCGGCGACCCACGCCGGCTACGACCGGATCACGTTCGACTTCGTCGGGGCCCTGCCCGGCTACGAGGTGCGCTATGTCGACAAGGTCGTCGAAGACGGGTCCGGCCGCACGGTGACAATGCCGGGCCGCCGGTACGTACAGATCAGGTTCGAGCCGGCTCAGGCGCATAGCGACAGCGGCGACACCGCGGTGACGCCGCGGCGGATGCCGCTCGGCTACCCGATGCTGCGCGGCTACGTCATCAACGGTGATTTCGAGGCGGTCTTGAGCGTCGCGCTCGGCCTCGACGACGTGGTCGCGTTCCGGGTCGGCGAGATTCCGGGCACTCCCGGCCGTATCTACGTCGACGTCGCTGCGTGATTGCCCAGCGCGTGTTTCCCTGATTGACAGTCGCTCGCGCTGCGCCGTCTGATCGAGCAGGAGCTCGCAGCGGCGCGGGCAGACGCTGCACACGCAGCGGTGGCCACCTGCCTTCCCGTCTGCTCCGGGGCTCGGCCGCGCGCGGAATTGGCCAGCCCCTCGTGTCGCGCGTCATGCTGGGCCGGCTTCCCACACCAGGTTGTCACCGAAAGACCCCAGGGCCTAGGTGTTCTGTCCAGAGAGGTTGGGGACGCGGCTGGCGGGTGGGCCGCCGAGTGCGGTGTGGTGGCGGTGGTGATTGTAGGTGTGGAGCCAGGCGGGTAGGGCCGCTCGTCGGGCGGTCTCGGATCGGTA
>NZ_VDFY01000159.1 GCF_006228125.1 Micromonospora orduensis
CACCCACCCGCCCCGGAGGCGTCGTCGCCAGTGCGCTGCTCAACCTGATCTCGCCGCTGGTCTCCTTCCCGGCGGGGGACCGGCTCGTCGACCGCATCACCCACGGCGTGGCCGGTCGTGGCGCTCCCGGCTCGGCGGCGTCCACTCTCCAGTACGCCCGCCGGCCGGTGCCGCCCGCGACCTCGATCAAGGACACCATCCTCGCTGTCACCGACAAGCGGTTCCTCGTCTGCGCGTCCGGGCCGGTCAAGCTCTGGTCGAGCCGGGCCGACGACGAGCGGGCGGCAGCCGAGACGACGATCGTCTGGTCGGCGCCCCGGGCCGAGGTCGCCGCCGCCCGGGTCGGTTGGCACCGGCTCAACCCGAAGCGACTCCGGGTCGATTTCACTGACGGCTCGTGGTTGGCCTTCACCGTGCCGATCGCCGACTCCGGCACGCCACTGCGCGAGATCGCCGCCGCTCTGAGCGCCCGCTGACCTCAGCCGTCACGGGGCTCGGCGAGCAGTGGCGCGGGCAGGGGCTCCTGGTGCAGCACCGACAGCCGCGAGACGGCGCGGGTGAGCACCACGTACAGGCGGTGCAGCCCGCGCGGTTCGGCCGCGACGATCGCGGCCGGCTCGACCACCACCACGTGGTCGTACTCCAGGCCCTTGACCAGCGTCGCGGGCACCACCGTGACGCGCTCCGCGGCCGTCACGTCGTCGGCGGTCGCGGTCACGACCCCGGCGGCGGCCAGCGCCGCGCGCAGCCCGTCGACGGCGTCGTCCGCGGCGATCACGCCGACCGAGCCGTCGTGCGCCAGGGCCGCGTGCACCTCGGCCACCGTCGCCGAGGTCAGGTCGGTCACCGTACGCACGGCCAGGCCGCCGTCGCGGCGCAGCGACTCGGCAGGCGGTACGTCCACGGCGAGCGCCGGCAGCAGGAGGTTGGCGAACGCGACAACCGCCGCGGGCACCCGGAATCCGACAGTCAGCGGAACCACCACGGCGTCCGGCTTGCCCAGGTGGGCAAGGGATTGCGCCCAGTCCGTGGCGGCCCACGGCGCGGTGCCCTGGGCCAGGTCACCGAGGAGGGTGATCGAGCCGTGCTCGCTGCGGCGGGCGATGGCCCGACACTGCATCGGGGAGAGGTCCTGCGCCTCGTCCACCACGACGTGCCCGAACCCGGAGGGTCGTTCGAGCAGCCCGGCCGCCTCGTCGAGCAGCACCGTGTCGGCGGCGGTCCAGCGGGTCGCCTTGGGGGTGCGTGCCGGCTTCGCCCAGATGAGCAGCGCCTGCTCGTCGTCGGTGAGCAGGCCGTCCGCCGCGGCGGCGAGCCGGGCCGGGTCGGAGAGCAGGCCGTGCGCCAAGCCTTCCGGGGTGAGCGCCGGCCAGACCGCGTCCAGGAAGTCGAGCACCGGCCGGCACCGGCCCATCCGGCGCAGCCAGGCGTCGCTTGGCGACTCCGCCCGCCGCGCCTCGGCCTGCCGTTGCAGCAGGCTCACCACCCGCGCCCGGACCCGCTCCCGGCCGGTGCCGTACGGCAGCCCCTCCCGGCGGGTCTCCTGGACGATTCGGTGCAGCGGCTCCACGCCGATCCGCCACCGGAACGAGCCGTCCGACACGGTGATCGAGTCCGTCGGCGTACCGATGTGTGCCTGCGCCGCGCGGTGCAGCACGCTCGCCATCCGCGCGTCGTGCTTGAGTGCGGCGACCGCCGGCGGCTCCACCGCCCGGACCGGCACCCGCGCGATCAGCTCCTCCACCGTCGCCTGCTCGACCTCGACCTCGCCGAGCGCCGGCAGCACCGCCGCGATGTACGACAGGAACGCCCGGTTGGGTCCCACGATCAGCACGCCGGCCCGCCGCAGCCGCTCCCGGTGCAGGTAGAGCAGGTACGCGGCCCGGTGCAGACCAACCGCCGTCTTCCCGGTGCCCGGCGCCCCCTGCACACAGATCGAGTCGGCCAGGTCGGCCCGGACCAGCTCGTCCTGCTCCGGCTGGATGGTCGCGACGATGTCCCGCATCGGCCCGACGCGCGGCCGCTCGATTTCGGCGGTGAGGATCCGACTGGTCGTACCCAGCTCCTCGCCCCGATCCAGCCGCTCATCCTCGAAGCTGGTCAGCACCCCGTTGCTGAACCCGAACCGCCGCCGGACCGCCACCCCCTGCGGATCCCGGGCGCTGGCCCGGTAGAACGACCGGGAGACCGGCGCCCGCCAGTCCAGCACCAACGGTTCGCCGAGCTCGTCGGTGACGTGCCGCCGCCCCACGTGGTACCGCCGACCGTCGTGATCGCTGGTGCTGGTGCTGTCATCGCCCGTCTCCTCCGCCCGCGGTGTCCCGGCGAAGTCGAGGCGGCCGAAGAACAGCGGCGTGGTCGGGTCGTCGGCTAGTTCGGCGACCCGGCGGGCCAGCGTGCGGCCGAGGGTCTCCGCGGCGTACGCGTCGCCGGCGACCTGGTCACCTGTCGAGAACAGGGCTTCGGCCCGCTCCCGCATCCGCCGCAGCGCCGCCCGCGACGTGTCCAGGTGTGCGCGCTCGGCGGCCAGGTCCGCGTCGAGGGGGGTGCCGTCCAGGTGGGTGTCAAGGTCAAGTGCGGGCATGCTGACGTCCCATCGTTCACATCTGCTGCTCGCTCGCGTGTCCGGGGGCGGATGGCCGGCCGCCCGGCGCGGGGACGTCCGTTCCGGTGCAGCTCACCTCGGCCGTCAAGCAAGCCTGCAACCCTACGCCCTTTCGGCCGCCCCTTCCATCGAATTACCGAAGCAACCACCCCTTCGTGATGGCGTGGCGCGGCCGTGGGCGGGCGGGCCCCGGGCGTGGGGTGGTCTTGGGCGGGCAGGCCCGGGCGTGGCGGGCCGGACCCTCGGGCGCGGCTCGTTCCGGTCGCGGCTCGTTCTGGGGGCGCGGCTCGTTTCGGGCGTGGCGTGGCGCTGGGTGGAGGCGTGCCCGGCCCGGCTCGCGCTCCGAGGAGAAGGCAGCTTCGTGAGCTCAGCAGCGCCGGTGGTAGAGGTTGCGGCGTGGGGTGCGGAGCGGGTCGAGCCAGCCGGGTGGGAGGAATTCGGGCTGGCCGTCCGGTGCGATGCGGACCGTCCAGTCGCCCTGGTGGAGAAGCCGGTGGTGATGCCCGCAGAGCAGGACGGCGTTGCCGAGCGCCGTCGCGCCACCGTCGGCCCAGTGTCGGACGTGGTGACCGTCGCACCACCGGGGTGGTCGGTCGCAGCCGGGGAAGGCGCAACCGCCGTCGCGCAGCACCAGCGCGCGTCGCAGGGGACCGGTGAAGAGTCGGCGCTGACGCCCGACGTCCAGGATCTGACTGTTGTCGCCCAGCACTGCCGGGAGCACCGAGGCGTCGCAGGCGAGGCGGCGGACCGCGCCCGGTGTGAGGCGCGCGCCGGTCTCCAGGGTGCCCGGGTGTACGCCGTTGAGCAGCGCGTCCAGCGACATGGTGACCACCAGTTGCGGCCGGTCGCCGCCGTTGTCGGGCAGAGTGCCGGTGCGTAGTGCCAGCCGGCAGATCTCACCGAGCGCGTCCGCCCGACGCTGGCCGGGACTGCGGTCGTCGTGCTCACCCGTCGGGGCGCAGAACGGATCGATCGCCTCGCGCAGCAGGCTCGCGGTTTCGGTGTCGAGGTTGCCGCTGAGGCGTACCTGCCCGTCCTTGGGCTCGGAGAGGGTGACGTGCCGGCGGGCCTCGGCCCGCTCGGTGGCCCGTTCGAGGGCGGTCAGCTCGGCCCGGTCGGCCAGCTCGGGTGCGACGTGCGTGAGGATGCGCTCGCCGAGACGGCTCAGGATGGTCGGGTCGAAGCGGTCGGCCCAAGCGATCAACAGCTCGGTGGCCTTGTCCGCCACCTCCGGGCCGACCTCGACCGGCAGGGCCGCGATCGTCTCCGCCACGACCCGGCCCTGCTCGACGGTGATGGTGCCGTTGAGCAGGGCCGCGCGGACCGGTGGTGGCGCGGCGTCGATCGTGGTGGCGAGCTGAACCATCTGGCGGGCCGATCGGCCCGAGAGTCGGAGCCGTTCCCGCAGCCAGACGGCGGTCGACGCGGCACCCCGGGAGACCGCGAGGCCACGGGCGTCCAGCTCACGCACGAGACCGAGCTGAACGGTCGCCAGCCGCTGCGCCACCGCGTGTGCCGCGTCGATCGATGCGAGCAACTCGTCGTCGGAAAGCGCCCACGAAGCGGCTTCGGCGCAGTCGTCGACGGCACCGCCCGCCTGCGCCAACGCCCCCAACATGGACCGACAATAGAACAGGTGTACGACACTTTTGCCCTGAAGATCAGGGCGCTGTCGAGAGTGCCGTCCAGGTCACCAGGGGACGACGCCCTCGTCGTCGAAGAAGCCGCCGCGCGGCCCGTCATCCGGGCAGGATGGCGAGCTTGATCGCGATCGCGGCACCCTGCTCGGGCGTCCGGGGCGCGTTGAACCCGGTGAAGTCGGTCGCGACGTAGCCGGGCAGGCGGCGTTCACGATGACGTTCATGTCGGTGAGTCGGCGGCCGGGCTGCACAGCGAAGCGTTGGCTGCGCCGACGGGCTGAGGACTCGGGCTGGTGGCGGCGCGGATGCGGGCTTGGCCACTCCGGGGCGGCCCGCCGAGCCCCGCCGGAACGCCGGGGATACGGTCGGGTCATGGCTGAGCGCATCGCACGCCCGCGAGTAGGGCACATCCAGTTCCTGAACTGCCTGCCGATCTACTGGGGCCTGATGCGCTCGGGTGCCCTTCTCGACGTCGACCTGCACAAGGACTCGCCGGACCGGTTGAGCGCGGCGCTTGTCGCCGGTGACCTCGACATCGGCCCGATCACGCTGATGGAGTATCTGCGGCACGCCGACGAGCTGCTCCTCCTGCCGGACCTGGCGGTGGGCAGCGACGGGCCGGTGCTCTCGGTCAACCTGGTCTCGACCAGGCCCCTCGCCGAGCTGGACGGTGCGAAGGTGGCGCTCGGCTCGACGTCCCGCACCGGCGTGATGCTGGCCCAGCTGCTGCTCGCCGAGCGGTACAACGTGCGGCCCGACTACTTCCGCTGCCCACCGGACCTGACCCAGATGCTGCTGGAGGCCGACGCCGGTGTGCTGATCGGGGACGTGGCGCTGCGGGCGCTCTACGACGCGCCGAAGCGCGGCCTCACGGTGACCGACCTCGGTCAGGCGTGGCGGGAGTGGAGCGGGCTGCCGATGGTCTTCGCCGTCTGGGCGGTTCGCCGCGATTTCGCCGCCGCCCATCCGGGCCTGGTCAAGGAGGTCCACGAGGCTTTCCTGCGCTCGCGTGACCTGTGCCTGGCCGAGCTGGACCAGGTCGCCGAGGCGGCGGCGCGTTGGGAGACGTTCGACGCCGCGACGCTTGCCACGTACTTCCGGACCCTTGACTTCTCGCTGGGCGACCGGCAGGTCGCCGGGCTGCGAGAGTTCGCCCGGCGGGTCGCGGCGCTCGGGGAGGTCCCGGAGCTGCCGGACGGCGGCCCCGAGTTCTTCGCCGGCTGAACCGGCGGGCACGCCAGCCGGCGCAGCCGGCCCGGCTGGCGCTGAGCTGCGGGTCAGGTGCTGGGGCGGAGCAGCGCCTCGGTGATCTTCTCGCAGTTCTTCATGCCGTAGTCGTAGCCCATGTTGATCGGGTACTTGACCATCACGCCCATCGTCCAGGTATCGCCGATGGCCAGGCAGTTGATGTGCATCTCCTGCTCCCTGGTCCGGTCGATCCACCCGTTCTTGATGGCGATCTGCTTCTGCTCGGCGGCCGGGAACGCCTTGCGGATGCCGAAGTCACCCGCGCCGCGCACCAGCTTCATCTCGTTGAGCAGCCACTTGGTCCACTTCGGGCCGGCGGCCGTGCCGGTGGCGATGCAGTTGCCCAGACGGGCGGTGTCGCGCGGGGAGAGCGCGGTCCGGGACCAGCCCTTGTCGGGGGCGACGCTGCTGTCGGTCAGCTTGCACATGGAGATCAGTCGTTCGATCGAGGCGTCCCGGCCAACCGTGTTGTAGAACTGCTCGGCGCGGGTGTTGTCGCTGTCCCGGATGATCCGCGTCGCGTCGGCGAGCTTCGCATCGCTCGGCGTCTGACCGCTGTCGGCCGCGCGGCGCAGGTAGTCGGCGACGATCCAGGACTTGATCATCGAGGCGGTGGTGCTGGTCTCGCCCATGTTCTTCGAACCGATGATCTTTCCGGTCCGGCGGTCGAGCACACTCCAGGAGTACCAGCCCTCGATGTCGAGCTTGAGGTCCTTCGCCACGAACGGCAGCGGCTCCAGCGACGGGCTGGGGCTGGGCGACGGCGCGGCCGGCTGGCGGGCGCTGCGGTCGGTGGCCGTACCGGTGGACCGGCCGGCTGGCGTACCGGAATCACCCCACCGGGCGGCGGCGGACGACTCGAACGGCGACCCGGGCAGCAGCCGCAGCGACACCAGCACCAGCCCGATCAGGATGATCGCGATGGCGATCAACCGAAGCGGAGACGCCTCGCCACCCCGCCGGTCGGCCCGACGGTTGCCGGCCATCAGAGCTTCCCGACCGGCTGCTGCGGCACCTTCAGCGCGGCGCCCGGCTGCGGGGTGACCAACTGGGTGGCGACGCTGGCGCAGACCTGCGCGCCGTAGTCCAGTCCACTCCTGATCGGGTAGCGCAGCATCACCGCGAGGCTCCACTTGCCGTTGACGGCCAGGCAGTTGACATGCCAGTTGCCGTCGTAGTTGATCGGGGTCCAGCCGTTCTTCATGCTGACCGGGCCCTGGGCGGTGATCGACTTGGGTAGGCCGTCGATGATCCCCCATCGGCCTCCGCCCGAGCTGGCCTTCTGGTCCTTGGCCGCGGTGGTGCCTCTGACCTTGCTCATCTGATCGAGCACCCACTTGGTCCACTTCGGGCCGGCGGCCTTGCCGTCGGCGATGCAGTCGCCGAGACGGACGGCGTCCCGGGGGGACATCCGGGTGAAGCTCCAGTAGCCGGTGTACGGCTTGATGTTGCCGCGCTTGGTGTCGGTCAGCCCACAGATCTTGATCGCCCGCTGGATCACCGCGTCGGGCGTGCTGCTGGTCGAGGCCCGGTACGAGCCACCGGCGGCGGCGTGGACCTTGTTGGCCGCGCCGTCGTTGCTGTCGATGATGGCGAGCCGGGACGCCTCCTTCAGCGCCGCGGGCGGCTCCTTGTCACCGAGCTGCCGTAGGTAGTCGGAGACGATCCACGCCTTGATCATCGACTCGGTGGAGCTGGTCGAGGTCATGTTGGGCGATCCGGAGATCTTGCCGGTCTGCCGGTCCATCAGCGCCCATGAGAAGAATTCGCCCTTGAAGCTCACCGATACCGGACCGGCCGCCAGGGTGGGCGGCGGTGGCGGGGTGGGTGCGGGCGCGGCGACGGTCGAGGCGGCGCCGCCGCCTCCGCCTCCGCTGGTGCCGTCGGCCAGTCGGGCGTACGCGGTGGGGACCAGAAGGACGCCACCGAGCAGGACCGCCGCGACGGCGAGCACCATGGTCACGCGAGATCGCATGAGTTGGGTGAGCTCCAGATGTCAGGGCCGGGGGACCGGCTTGTTGTCCGGGGCGATCGGTGCGATCGCCGAGGCCGGGGGAGGTGGCCTCTGTGGAGACGGCGATTCTGGGCAGCCGATCGATGTGACCGGCAGAAGTCTACGTCCGGACCGGCGGCTCGCCAGAACCCGACACCTGGCAACTTGCAATGAAGACGGAATATCGGGACGGTATGCGGCTTCTGCGAGGGCTCTTCTCTTCGTCGTGAGCTAGCTCATAGCGTGGTGGGTCGCGCAACGTGAGGAAATACCGCCTGTTCGTGACCGAAGGTGACTCCGGTTTCCTGTTACACCCCCTGGTGCATCAAGGCGCAAGCTGTAACACTTGTCCTCATGTATGGCAACGACTTCTCCGCGCCGGCGGACGCCCCGGACGACCCGCCCGGCGGCGGCCTGCTGGGTGAGGTCGAGGCGGCCGAGGCGGACCTACGCGCGGCCGCCGCGCGCGAGCGGCGCGGCGGGCCCGCGCCGGACGAGGACCTGGCCGCGTACTTCGCCGACGTGGTGGGGGCCGAGCAGAAGATCGAGCCGCGCGACTGGATGCCCGAGGCGTACCGCCGCACGCTGATCCGGCAGATCGCCCAGCACGCCCACTCCGAGATCATCGGCATGCAGCCGGAGGGCAACTGGATCAGCCGGGCGCCGTCGCTCAAGCGCAAGGCGATCCTGCTGGCCAAGGTGCAGGACGAGGCGGGCCACGGGCTCTACCTGTACGCCGCCGCCGAGACCCTGGGCATCAGCCGCGACGAGCTGGTCCAACTGCTCCTCGACGGGAAGCAGAAGTACAGCTCCATCTTCAACTACCCCACCCTGACCTGGGCCGACGTGGGCGCGATCGGTTGGCTGGTGGACGGCGCGGCGATCGTCAACCAGGTGCCGCTGTGCCGCTGCTCCTACGGCCCGTACGCGCGGGCGATGATCCGGGTCTGCAAGGAGGAGTCGTTCCACCAGCGCCAGGGCTACGAGATCCTGCACACCCTCGCGCACGGCACCCCGGCGCAGCAGGCCATGGCCCAGGACTCGGTGGACCGCTGGTGGTATCCGTCGCTGGCCATGTTCGGCCCGCCGGACGGCGACTCCACGCACTCCGCCCAGTCGATGGCCTGGAAGATCAAGCGTTTCTCGAACGACGACCTGCGACAGCGCTTCGTCGACATGTGCGTCGGGCAGGCCGAGGTGCTCGGGTTGCGCATTCCCGATGACGACCTGCGCTGGAACGAGGAGCGGCAGGCGTACGACTACACCCAGCCGGACTACGACGAGCTGATGCGGGTGATCTCCGGCAACGGGCCGTGCAACCGGGAGCGGATGGCGCATCGGCGGGCCGCCCACGCCGACGGCGCATGGGTACGCGAGGCCGCCGCGGCGTACGCCGCGAAGCGGGCGCAGAACAGGGAGAAGGTTGCCGCGTGAGTACCGAACACTCGCCGCTGTGGGAGGTCTTCGTGCGCGCCCGGCGCGGGCTGTCGCACACCCACGTCGGCAGTCTGCACGCCCCCGACGCCGAGCTGGCCCTGCGCAACGCCCGGGACCTCTACACCCGACGGCAGGAGGGCGTGTCGATCTGGGTGGTGCCGGCCGGCGCGATCACCGCGTCCAGCCCGGACGAGAAGGACGCCTTCTTCGACCCGGCCGCCGACAAGGTCTACCGCCACCCCACGTTCTACGAGGTGCCGGACGGGGTGGCCCACCTGTGAGCGAGCGGAGCGAGCGAACCAGCCAGCTCAGCAGCGGGGCGCTTCGCGTCGCCGCCGAGCGTAGCGAGGTGGTGGCGGGAAGCGAGCGGAGCGAGCGAACCAGCCAGCTCAGCAACGCGGCGCTTCGCGCCGCCGCCGAGCGCAGCGAGGTGGCGGCGTGAACGGGCCCTTCGACTTCGCTCTCGGCCTCGGTGACGACGCGTTGGTCGCCGCGCAGCGGCTGGCCGAGTGGACCACCAGGGCACCGGAGATGGAAGAGGACATCGCGCTTGCCAACATCGCCCTCGACCAGCTCGGCGCGGCGCGCCTGCTGCTGTCGTACGCGGGTGAGCTGGAGGGCGCCGGCCGCGACGAGGACGCCCTGGCGTACCTGCGCGACGACCGCGAGTTCCGCAACGCGCTAGTGGTCGAGCTGCCCAACGGCGACTTCGCGGTGACGATGGCGAAGCTGTTCTTCCTGGCCGCGTACCAGCTCCCGCTCTACACGGCGCTGGCCGGCTGTTCGGACGAGCGGCTGGCCGCGATCGGCGCGAAGGCACGCAAGGAGTCGGCGTACCACCTGGACCACGGCGCGCTGTGGGTGAAGCGGCTCGGCGACGGCACCGAGGAGTCGCACCGCCGGATGCAGTCGGCCGTCGACGAGGTGTGGCCGTACACCCATGAGCTGTTCACCGCGGACCCGGCGGCGCCTGTCGACCCGGCGAGCCTGCGGCCGGCGTTCGACGAGACCGTCGACCCGGTGCTGGCCGAGGCGACGCTCACCCGGCCGCAGAGCGCCTGGGCGCCGGCCGGCGGCCGGACCGGCGTGCACACCGAGCACCTGTCCTACCTGCTGGCCGAGATGCAGGTGCTGCACCGCGCCCATCCCGGGGCGACGTGGTGAACCCCAGGGACGCGGCCGCGTTGGTGGTGGACCCGGAGATTCGGGTGATCACCATCGACGAGCTGGGCATCCTGCGGGCGGTCGAGGAGGACCCGGCCAGTGGCCGGGTCACCGTCACCATCACCCCGACCTACACCGGCTGCCCGGCGATGGACGTGATCCGGGCCGACATCCGGCGGGCGCTCGCCGCCGCCGGCCACGCCGACGCGGAGGTCCGGACCGTCTACAGCCCACCGTGGAGCACCGACTGGATCTCCGAGGGTGGGCGGGCCAAGCTCGCCGCCGCCGGGATCGCCCCGCCGGAACCGGTACGCGCTCCCGGCGTCGTGTCGTTGACCCTCGCGGTCCGGTGCCCGCAGTGCGGCTCGCCGGAGACCGAGCAGGTCAGCCGGTTCGGCTCGACCGCCTGCAAGGCGCTGTGGCGTTGCCGCTCCTGCTCCGAACCCTTCGACCACCTGAAGGCACTGTGACAGTCACCATCACCCGGCCGGTCCGCCGCCGGCCGGTCTTCCACCCGCTGTCCGTCGCCGCCGTCGACCGGCTCACCGACGACTCCGTGGCGGTCACCTTCGCCGTACCCGAGGAACTGCGGGAGACCTTCGCGTTCCGTGCGGGCCAGCACCTCACCGTGCGGCGCGTGACCGACGACGGCGAGGACGTGCGCCGGTCGTACTCGATCTGCTCCACCCCGGACGACCTGACCCGGCACGGCCGGTTGCGGATCGGGGTGCGGGAGGTCCCCGGCGGCGCCTTCTCGGCGTTCGCCTGCGGGGCGCTGCGTGGCGGCGACACGGTCGAGGTGCTGCCGCCGCTGGGCACCTTCACCACGGCGTTCGCGCCGGACCGGGTGCGGCACTACGGCGCGGTCGTCGCCGGCTCCGGCATCACGCCGGTGCTCGGGCTGGTCGCGACCGCCCTGGCCGTCGAGCCGGCCAGCACCTTCACAGTGGTGTACGGCAACCGCACGGCGAACACGGTGATGTTCGCCGAGGAACTGGCCGACCTGAAGGACCGCTACCCCACCCGGCTGCACCTGGTGCACGTGCTGTCCCGGGAGCAGGGCGAGTCGCCGCTGCTCTCCGGTCGGATCGACGCCGAGCGGCTGAGCCGTCTGCTGGACACGATCGTGCCGGGCGACCTGATCGAGGAGTGGTTCCTCTGCGGCCCGTACGGCATGGTGGTCGACGTCCGGGACGTGCTGACCGCACGCGGGCTGCCCGAGTCGGCGGTGCGCACCGAGCTGTTCCACGTCGACACGCCGCCGGAGCCGGTGCGCCGACCCGTCGACCAGGCGGGCGCCGGGGCCGAGGTGACCATCGTGTTGGACGGAAGGTCGTCGAGCTTCACCATGGGCCGCGAGGAGCGGGTGCTGGACGCCGCGCTGAAGGTGCGCGGCGAGCTGCCGTACGCCTGCAAGGGCGGCGTCTGCTCGACCTGTAAGGCGAAGGTCGTCGACGGGGCGGTCACGATGGCCCGCAACTACGCCCTGGAGCCCGACGAGCTGGCCGCCGGCTACGTCCTGACCTGCCAGTCCAGCCCGACCACCGACAAGCTCACGGTCGACTACGACGCATGACGACCGTCGGCACGGCCTGGCGACCTGCCGACAGCCGCGATTATCTGCCGGCGCCTGTCGTCCTTCTCCTTGTGGAAGTGGATACGGCGCTGTCCAGGAAGAATCAGGTCGCGAATGGCTCGGCGGGCCGCGCCCACGTCCGCCGGGAGCACGACGGCGGCCGCGACGAGAGGCCCTCGCTCCTTTGTCTCGTCCACGAAGACGTGCGCACCCATGGAACGTGGACCTTCCTGTGCATGGTGAGCTCGGTCACGCGGTGACGATGTCCCGGATCCGATCGAGTCTCTGCTGGGGCGTCAATGCGGCCAGATTCTTGGTGCCGATGGTGTCCAGCTCCGCTCGAACGTCGCAGCCGTCGGGTTGGAGCACGGCGTCTATCACTCGTGCCCGCGGCCCACCGTCCCGAACGTAGATCCAGACCGTCTGCCACTGGCGTGGCTCGGTGTTGTGCTCAGCGTCGAGTCGCTCCGGAGGGAAGAAGCCGAGGCCCGTCGCCCTGAGCGTTTCGCCGATCTCCGCCAACACCCACCGGCCGAGCTTCCGGTAGCCCAACTCGTCCCGTAACTCACCGAGGGTTGCTTCCGTTAGCCCGCCGTCGGCCCTGCATCGCGCCGCAATACCCGGAGCAGTGTCGGGTTCGCTCATGTCCCGCCTCCCTCAAGCCACAGGCCCGAAACAGAATTTTCGCGCTCGTAATCTAACTTGTCAATGAGGGCAGAATCTTTTATTCTGATCTTGAAGATATGGTGGGCCTCCGGTGAGGTCACACCGGCCTCCCCGGCCCGGCGGGACCGATCCGGCGCGACGTACGCTCGGGGTGTGACGGTGAGCCGGGAGATCGACGACATCCTGCAGCGCGGCGCGGACGGCGGGCGGATCACGCCCGAGGAGGCCCTGCTGCTCTACACCGAGGCGCCCTTCCACGCGCTGGGCGAGGCGGCGGACGCGGTGCGCCGGCGGCGCTACCCGGACAACGTCGTCACCTACCTGATCGATCGCAACATCAACTACACGAACGTCTGCGTGACGGCGTGCAAGTTCTGCGCCTTCTACCGCGCGCCCAAGCACAAGGAAGGGTGGACCCACCCGACCGAGGAGATCCTGCGCCGGTGCGGCGAGGCGGTCGAGCTGGGCGCGACCCAGGTGATGCTCCAGGGCGGGCACCACCCGGACTACGGCGTGGAGTACTACGAGGAGCTGTTCTCCTCGGTCAAGCAGGCGTACCCGCAGCTGGTCATCCACTCGATCGGCCCGAGCGAGATCCTGCACATGGCCAAGGTGTCCGGGGTCAGCCTGGACGAGGCCATCGCGCGCATCAAGGCCGCCGGTCTGGACTCGATCGCGGGCGCCGGCGCGGAGATGCTGCCGGAGCGGCCGCGTAGGGCCATCGCGCCGCTCAAGGAGTCGGGCGAGCGCTGGCTGGAGGTCATGGAGCTGGCCCACCGGCAGGGCATCGAATCGACCGCCACCATGATGATGGGCACCGGCGAGACGCACGCCGAGCGGATCGAGCACCTGCGCATGATCCGTGACGTGCAGGACCGCACCCGCGGTTTCCGGTCGTTCATCCCGTGGACGTACCAGCCGGAGAACAACCACCTCAAGGGCCGCACCCAGGCGACCACGCTTGAGTACCTGCGCCTCGTCGCGGTGGCCCGACTGTTCTTCGAGACCGTCCCGCACCTGCAGGCGTCCTGGCTGACCACCGGCAAGGACGTCGGGCAGCTCTCCCTGCACATGGGCGTGGACGACCTCGGCTCGATCATGCTGGAGGAGAACGTGATCTCCTCCGCCGGTGCGCGGCACCGCTCCAACCTGCACGAGCTGATCGGCATGATCCGCTCGGCGGACCGGATCCCCGCGCAGCGGGACACGCTCTACAACCGGCTCGCCGTGCACCACACGCCGGCCGACGACCCGACCGACGAGCGGGTGGTCTCGCACTTCTCCTCGATCGCCCTGCCGGGTGGTGGGGCGGGCAGGTCGCTGCCGCTGGTGGAGGTCAACTGACCCGGCCGTTCGGCTGACCAAGGCTCGTGCTCCCGCCCGACCACGGTGGCCGGTACGGGTGGTCCCGGCCGTCGCAAGTCCGGCTGTCCCGTCCGGGGCTGGTGGAGATGATCGTCGGCGGCTAGCGTCCCGGCTCGTATCCGTCGCCACCGTGGATCGGCGAAATCGGCATGGTCCTGCTGCTGGCGGATGGTCTGATGGTCCTGGTCGGGGCTGTCCTCCATCGGCCCGTGAGGGTCGTCCACATAACGCACGGCGGTACGGGCGGGATGGGTGACCATCCCGCCCGAACCGTCTCCTCGGTCCGGACCGGACGGACGAAAGTGGCGTCCGCCGCTGGCGTGGGAGATCGACCTCCGATAACGTCCGCTCGGTTCCGCAACCACCCGATCTTCCCTATCCCCCGGGGGACTGATGACAGCGTTCCACCGCTCGGCGCTGGCTCGTGCCGGCGTCGTGGCCCTGCTGGCGGCCGGTGGCCTGGCCACCGTCGCCGCCCCGGCGCACGCCGCCGAAACGGCCGAGATCAGCCTGATTCCGATCAGTACGACCCTTGCCAAGGGTGTCGACGCAGCGCGCGCGAAGCCGTTCAAGTTCACCGTGACCAACTCCGGCTCCGCCGACGCCAAGGACGTCGTCGTCCGGGTGGACACCCGTGAGTTGAAGCGCAAGCGGGTCGGCCTGGTCCCTCCCGCCGACTGCGTGCTGAGCACCCCTGGCATCTACAGCTGTCCCCTCGGCGATCTGCCGGCCGGCACCAGCGAGGACTTCGGTATCCCGCTCCTCAGCACGGGCGGCCGTGGCAACGGCGGGGTGCTGGGCGTCGAGGTCAGCACGGTGACGCCGCAGAACAACGTCGAGGACGACACCGTCGAGGTGCCGATCACCGTCGCGAAACCCGGTTACGACCTGACCGCCTGGGTGCAGGATGTGCAGGCCAACGTCGTGGTCAACGGCGCGGTCATCGACGAGCCCAATCTCAAGCCGGTCCCCCGTGGGGCGACGGTGCCGCTCGACTGGGCCGTCTACAACGACGGCAGCCGCAAGGCGACAGGCGTCTTCTTCGGCCTGACCCTGCCGGTGGGCGTCACCTTCGCGAAGAAGCCACAGGGCTGCCTCGAGCAGGTGTACCTGGGCAAGCAGCAACTGTTCTGCGAGGACGCCGGCGCGGTCGTCAAGCCCGGGCAGTACTACACCGCTGACGTCCAGGTGAAGGTCGGCGACGGCGTGACCGAGCCGGTGCTGCACGAGGGTGATCTCTTCGCGTACGGGTTGGACGCCGCCGAGGGGCAGCCGGAGGAGGAGCCGAAGGTGGCCACCTCCGCGCAGCGCAAGACCTTCACGGAGGTCGACGTGCTGGACAACCACACGACCTTCGAGGCGTTCGTCGACCTCCGCGCCCAGCCGACCCCGACGCCCACGCCGACCGCGACGCCGACCCCCGGCGGGACGACGACGCCGGGCGCTACCACCTCGCCGACCACGGGCGGCGGCGGTGCCGGCGGCGGAGGACTGCCGGTGACCGGTGTGCAGGCTGGCCTGATCGGCGGCATCGGCGGTCTGATCCTGCTCGTGGGTGGGGCGCTGCTGGTGCTCTCCCGCCGGCGCAAGGTCGTCCTGGTCACCCCGGGCGACGAGAAGTCGACCGACTGACGTAGCAGCGACGCGAGGGCGGGGTGGACGACCACCCCGCCCTTTCGCGTCCCCGAACGGGCCGCGCCGGTCCCGCGCCCGCGGGGGTACGCGGACCCAGCGGCCGACGGTCCGAGCGTGGCTGGCAGAGTGGAGGGGTGAGCCGTACCCCGCAGGGCCAGCGAGCCAGCCTGGACAAGCAGCCGCACGAGGTCGCCGCGATGTTCGACGGCGTGGCGGAGCGTTACGACCTGACCAACACCGTGCTCTCCTTCGGCCAGGATCGTTCCTGGCGTCGGTCCACCCGGGCGGCGCTCGGGTTGCGACCGGGCGAGCGGGTGCTGGACGTGGGCGCGGGCACCGGCGTCTCGACGCAGGAGCTGGCGCAGTCCGGGGCGTACGCGGTGGGCGCGGACCTGTCGCTGGGCATGCTGTACGCGGGCAAGCGCGCCCGCCCCCAGGTGCCGTTGCTGGCCGGTGACGCGCTCCGGCTGCCGTTCGCGGATGCCAGCTTCGACGCGGTGACCATCTCGTTCGCGCTGCGCAACGTCAACGACACCGACGCGGCCCTGCGCGAGCTGGCCCGGGTGACCCGGCCCGGTGGGCGGCTGGTGGTGTGCGAGTTCAGCACTCCGGTCAACCCGGCCTTCCGGACGGTGTACCTGTCGTACCTGATGCGGTCCCTGCCCGCGGTGGCCCGCACGGTCTCCAGCAACCCGGAGGCGTACGTGTACCTGGCCGAGTCGATCCGAGCCTGGCCGGACCAGGCCGCCCTCGCCGGGCGGGTCGCCGCGGCCGGCTGGGGTCGGGTGGCGTGGCGCAACCTGACCGGCGGCGTGGTCGCCCTGCACCGGGGCATCCGCGAGTAGGGGTCCGCCACTCGGGCTTGGATAATTCGTGAATATCCGGCTTTAGTCCACTTTGCCCCGTACGCTCGTCCGCATGACCGGAGCAGACCGGGCCGACCCGGTGGCCGCGACCGACGACGACGCTGCCGAACTCATCGCGCAGCTCCGCGCGCTGGCCGGCGCCGACCCGGCGGAGGTCCGGCAGGTGGTCGCCGAGGTGCTGGCCGCGCTGGACCGGGCGGCCGGAGGCGCGCTGCGCGAGCACCTGCCGGAGGCCATCCGCGTCGACGCGGGCCTGGACGCGCCCAGCCCGGCCTGACACCCGACTGCTGTGGACGGTCCTCGACTGTCACATCGGCGAGTTAGGTACCCCTGATCCTGCGCAGGTATGACGCCGGTCATACACTCGTCCCGTCTGGCTTGTGAAGCATTTCACGAGCGTGCGGGAGGAGGCGCGAATGACCGCGGTGGAACATGACGCCGACGTCATCGTCGTGGGCGCCGGTCCCGGTGGATCGGCGACGGCGTACCACCTGGCCCGGCACGGCGTACGGGTGCTGCTGTTGGAGAAGACCGAGTTCCCCCGGGAGAAGGTCTGCGGCGACGGGTTGACCCCGCGCGCCGTGCGCCAGCTCATCCGGATGGGTGTGGACACCTCACCCGAGGCTGGCTGGCTGCACAACCGGGGCCTGCGGGTCATCGGCGGCGGCGTACGCCTGGAACTGGACTGGCCGGAGCTGGCGAGCTTCCCCAACTACGGGCTGGTGCGCACCCGACTGGACTTCGACGACCTGCTCGCCCAGCGGGCGGTGGCCGCCGGCGCCAAGCTGCGCACCAACGTCAACGTGCTGGGCCCCGTGCTCGACGGCGACGGCCGGGTGACCGGGGTCGAGGCGGAGGTGGGGCCCGGCAAGGAGCCGGCGACCTTCCACGCGCCGCTGGTCGTGGCGGCCGACGGGGTCTCCGGTCGGTTCCCGCTCGCGCTCGGGCTGGCCAAGCGGGAGGACCGGCCGATCGGCGTGGCCGTCCGCCGCTACTACCGCTCCCCGGTCAAGCACGACGACAACTACCTGGAGTCGTGGCTGGAGCTGCGCAGCAAGGACAGCGGCGACAACCTGCTGCCCGGGTACGGCTGGATCTTCGGGCTCGGTGACGGGCGGGTGAACGTCGGCCTCGGCGTGCTCAACTCGTCCTCCGCGTTCGGCAAGACCAACTACCGCCGGCTGCTCACCGACTGGCTCGCCAACACCCCCGCCGACTGGGGGATGACCGACGAGACAAACGCCGACGGCCCGATCCTCGGCGCCGCTCTGCCGATGGGCTTCAACCGGGTGCCGCACTACACCCGCGGCGTCATGCTGGTCGGTGACTCCGGCGGCATGGTCAACCCGTTCAACGGTGAGGGCATCGCGTACGCGATGGAGTCCGGTGAACTGGCGGCGGAGGTCGCGGTGCAGGCTCTCGCGCGGCCGGCCGGGCCGGAGCGCGAACGGGCGCTGATGGCGTACCCGAACGAGCTGAAGGCCCGCCTCGGCGGCTACTACCGACTCGGTGGCATTTTCGTAAAGCTGATCGGCCGTCCGGAGATCATGCGGATCGCCACGAAGCACGGTATGCCGCACCCCACGCTGATGCGTTTCGTACTCAAGCTGCTGGCCAATCTGACCGACCCCCGTGGCGGGGACGCGATGGACCGGGTCATCAATGCGATGACGAAGGCCGCGCCAGCTGTGTAAGTAGGACGGCGTCGGTGCTGGTCACAGCCCCGACGCCGACAAAGATCGACCCCCGCCGGCAGCCACCGCGAGGGACGTGAATAGTGTGATTTTCGTCAAGCACCGAGGGCAGGGAAGGACGAGCAGGAGAAAACGATGTCGCTCTCGCCTTACGCACCGATCATCGGGCTGTTCGCCCTCGCCGCGGCGTTCTCGCTGTTCTCCGTTGGCGCCGCCCGCTTCGCCGGTCCACGTCGTTACAACAAGGCCAAACTCGAGGCTTACGAGTGCGGCATCGAGCCCAGCCCCCAGCCGGTCGGCGGCGGGCGGTTCCCGATCAAGTTCTACCTGACGGCGATGCTCTTCATCGTCTTCGACATCGAGATCATCTTCCTCTACCCCTGGGCGGTCTCGTTCGACGCCCTGCCGATCTTCGGCTTCGTGGAGATGGTCCTGTTCATCGTCGCGGTCTTCGTCGCGTACGCCTACGTGTGGCGTCGCGGCGGCCTGGACTGGGACTGAGGAAGGAACGTCAGATGGGCATCGAGGAGAAGCTTCCCGCCGGCGTCCTGCTCACCTCGGTGGAGAAGCTGGTCAACTGGTCCCGGAAGTCGTCCGTGTGGGGCGCCACCTTCGGCCTGGCCTGCTGCGCCATCGAGATGATGGCCGCCGGTGGTCCGCACTACGACATGGGTCGCTGGGGTATGGAGGTCTTCCGGGCCTCGCCCCGGCAGGCCGACCTGATGATCGTCGCCGGCCGGGTGAGTCAGAAGATGGCCCCGGTGCTGCGGCAGATCTACGACCAGATGGCCGAGCCCCGCTGGGTGCTCTCGATGGGCGTCTGCGCCAGCAGCGGCGGCATGTTCAACAACTACGCGATCGTGCAGGGCGTCGACCACGTGGTGCCTGTCGACATGTACCTGCCCGGCTGCCCGCCCCGGCCCGAGATGCTCATCGACGCGATCCTCAAGCTCCGCGAGAAGATCATGTACGAGCCGCTCGGCCCGAACGGCCGCAAGATGCTGGCGGCCCGGCAGGAGCGCGGCGACGTCCCGGTCGTCCCCTACGGCTCCATGCCGTCCTCGTACCGCAACGACAAGGCCCGGCGTGCCGAGTGGACCAAGGCGGTCCGCGAGGGGCGCGAGGAGCAGTTGCGGATCGAGAACTGGATGAACGCCCAGAACCACCTCCACCCGCAGGTAGGCCCCAAATGACGTCACCCACCGACAGGAACAACGACGGCGGGGTGCCGCTGCCGGTGGTGCCGGCCGGCGCCAGCGGCACCGCCCCTGCCGAGTACCCGCCGGCCAGCCCGGCCGGCCGGGGGATGTTCGGCAACCAGGGCTCCGGTGACGTGTCCGGCTACGGCGGCCTGGTCCGCCAGCGCCAGCCCATCGAGGAGGCCGCCCGCCCGTACGGCGGCTACTTCGACGAGGTGCGCGACGCGCTGGAGGAGGCGTACCCGGCCTTCGGCGACGCGATCGAGAAGGTCGTGGTCGACCGGGGCGAGCTGACCCTGCACGTACGCCCGGAGCGGATCGCCGAGGTCTGCCAGGTGATGCGCGACGACATGGCGCTGCGCTTCGAGCTGTGCTCCTCGGTGTCCGGGGTGGACTACCTGGGCGCCGACGAGCGCCGGCTGCACGTGGTCTACCAGCTCACCTCGATGACCTACCGGCGTCGGGTGCGACTGGAGGCCGCGGTCTCCGTCGAAGCCCCGCACCTGCCCAGCGTGACGGCGGTCTACCCGACGGCGGACTGGCAGGAGCGGGAGGCGTACGACATGTTCGGCATCGTCTTCGACGGCCACCCCAACCTGACCCGGGTCCTCATGCCGGACGACTGGGAGGGCCACCCGCAGCGCAAGGACTACCCGCTCGGCGGCGTTCCCGTCGAGTACAAGGGCGCGGAGATCCCCCCGCCGGACCGTAGGAGGTCCTACCAGTGAGCGCGAGGAGTGCAGCGGAGCGGAGCCCCGCAGTCGCGAACGGAGGGCTGGCACTGTGACCACGTCGAACTACGCGACCGAGCGCGAGACCACCGAGGGTCGCGTCTTCACCGTCACCGGCGGTGACTGGGACACGATCGTGTCGGGCACCGACCCGATCAACGACGAGCGCATCGTCGTCAACATGGGTCCGCAGCACCCGTCCACGCACGGGGTGCTGCGACTGATCCTGGAGCTGGAGGGCGAGACGGTCCGCGAGGCCCGTTCCGTCGTCGGCTACCTGCACACCGGCATCGAGAAGAACCTCGAGTACCGCAACTGGGTGCAGGGTTCGACGTTCGTGACCCGGATGGACTACCTCGCGCCGATCTTCAACGAGACGGCGTACGCCCTCGCGGTCGAGAAGCTGCTCGGGATCACCGACGACATCACCGAGCGGGCCACCACCATCCGCGTGCTGATGATGGAGCTCAACCGGATCTCGTCGCACCTGGTCTGGCTGGCCACCACCGGCATGGAGCTGGGCGCCATCTCGATCATGCTCTACGGCTTCCGCGAGCGGGAGTACATCCTCGACATCTTCGAGACCATCACCGGCCTGCGGATGAACCACGCGTACGTCCGCCCGGGCGGTGTGGCGCAGGACGTGCCGGACGAGGCGATCGTCAAGATCCGCGAGTTCCTCAAGATGATGCCGAAGAAGCTCAAGGAGTACGAGGACCTGCTCTCCGGCCAGCCGATCTGGCTGGAGCGTACGAAGAACGTGGCGGTTCTCGACGTGACCGGCTGCGTGGCGCTCGGCGTCACCGGCCCGGTGCTGCGCTCCGCCGGCCTCGCCTGGGACCTGCGCAAGACGATGCCGTACTGCGGCTACGAGACGTACGAGTTCGACGTGCCTACCCACCCCGACGGTGACGTGTGGGGCCGCTACCAGGTGCGCCTCGCCGAGATCCGCGAGTCGATGAAGCTGGTCGAGCAGGCACTGGACCGGCTGAAGCCGGGGCCGGTGATGGTCGCCGATCGCAAGATCGCGTGGCCGGCGCAGCTGGCCATCGGCGTGGACGGCATGGGCAACTCGCTGGAACACGTCGCGAAGATCATGGGTCAGTCGATGGAGTCGCTGATCCACCACTTCAAGCTCGTCACCGAGGGCTTCCGGGTCCCGCCCGGCCAGGTGTACGTGGGCATCGAGTCCCCGCGCGGGGAGTTGGGCGTGCACGCGGTCTCCGACGGCGGCACGCGGCCGTACCGGGTGCACTACCGGGAGCCGAGCTTCGTCAATCTCCAGGCCCTACCGGCGATGGCCGAGGGCGGCCTGATCGCCGACGTGATCGCCGGTGGCGCCTCGTTGGACCCGGTGATGGGTGGTTGTGACCGATGAGTGTTGTTTTCACCGATGAGACCCGCGAGCGGGCGCGCGAGATCATCGCCCGCTACCCGGCGGACCGGTCCCGCTCGGCGCTGCTGCCGCTGCTGCACCTGGTCCAGGCGGAGGAGGGGTACGTCTCCCCGGCTGGTGTCGCGTTCTGCGCCGAGGTGCTCGGGCTGAACAAGGCCCAGGTCGGCGCGGTGGCCACCTTCTACACCATGTACAAGCGCAAGCCGACCGGTGACTTCCTGGTCAGCGTCTGCACCAACACCATGTGCAACGTGCTCGGTGGGCAGGAGGTCTACGACACCCTCTCCGAGCACCTGGGCGTCGGGCACGACGAGACGACCGCGGACGGCACGATCACGCTGGAGCACGCCGAGTGCCTGGCGGCGTGCGACTACGGCCCGGTGATGACCGTCAACTACGACTTCTTCGACGGGGTCGACCCGTCGACGGCGGTAGGCGTGGTCGACGAGCTGCGCGCGGGCGGTCGGCCGATGCCGACCCGTGGCGCCCGGCTCTGCACGCTCAAGGAGATGGCGGTGCAGCTCGCCGGTTTCGCCGACGAGCGGGACGGCGCGGTCGCCGACGGCGGCCCGGGCGAGCCCACCCTGCGCGGGCTGCGGCTGGCCCAGCAGCACGGCGTCTCGGTGCCGGGCTTCGACCCGAACACTCCGATCCGCAGCAAGGCGGAGGCGGACAAGGCCGCCGCCGAGGCCAAGGCGAAGGCGGAGGCCGCCAGGCCGGCGCCCGTCGAGGCCAGCGCGGCCCCGGTCAAGGGCGGCGACGGGGCGTCCGCCCCGACGGGCGCGACCGGCGTGGCGAAGCCGGCCGAGGCCACCGAGCCGGCGAAGCCGGTCGAGGCCACCGGCAGCACCGCCCCGGACGTGAAGGCGCCGGACGACAAGTCGCCGCAGGTGCGTACCGCCGAGACCCGGCAACCGGACGCGGACACCGCCGTGCCGGACGCACCCGGCACCAAGGTTCCGACGGAGACCTCGCCGCCGGCCTCGCGCGACGCGCAGGACGCGGAGGCCGCCGGCGTGGCGGCCAACGCGCCGGCCGGCGACGGGAAGCCCGCCGGTGACTCCACCGGTGCGCAGGAGCGCAACCTCAACGAAGCGTCGGCGGGCGCCGGTGACGCGAACCCCGCCGCCGCGAACGAAACGGGGGCCCAGAAGTGACCACTCCCCGCCCGGAGACGTTGGCCAAGCTGACGCCGGTGCTGACCAAGCGCTGGCTGTCGCCGGACGCCTGGCGGATCGGCACCTACGAGCAGCTCGACGGCTATGCCGCGCTGCGCAAGGCGCTCAAGGCCCACCCGGACGACCTGATCCAGCTGATCAAGGACTCCGGGCTGCGCGGTCGTGGCGGCGCGGGCTTCCCCACCGGACTCAAGTGGGGCTTCATCCCGCAGGGCGACGGCAAGCCGCACTACCTGGTGGTCAACGCCGACGAGGGCGAGCCGGGCACCTGCAAGGACCTGCCGCTGATGACCCACGACCCGCACGCGCTGGTCGAGGGCGTCATCATCGCCTCGTACGCGATCCGGGCCAGCCGCGCCTACATCTACATCCGGGGCGAGGCGGTGCACGCCGCTCGCCGGCTGCGCAACGCGGTCCAGGAGGCGTACGACAAGGGCTACCTCGGTCGGAACATCCTGCGTAGCGGCTACGACCTGGAGCTGGTGGTGCACTCCGGCGCCGGGGCGTACATCTGCGGCGAGGAGACGGCGCTGCTGGACTCCCTGGAGGGGTTCCGGGGTCAGCCCCGGCTGCGTCCGCCGTTCCCGGCCACCCACGGCCTGTACGCCAGCCCGACGGTGGTGAACAACGTCGGCACCATCGCCAGCGTGCCGCCGATCGTGCTCGGCGGCGCCGACTGGTGGAAGAGCATGGGCACCGAGAAGTCCTCCGGGCCGATGATCTACTCGCTCTCCGGCCGGGTCGCCAACCCCGGCCAGTACGAGTGCTCGATGGGTGTCACGCTGCGCGAGCTGCTGGAGCTGGCCGGCGGCATGCAGCCCGGTCACAACCTGCGGTTCTGGACGCCGGGCGGCTCGTCCACCCCGCTGCTCGCCGCCGAGCACCTGGACGTGCCACTGGACTTCGAGGGGGTGGCGGCGGCCGGCTCGATCCTCGGCACCACTGCCACCCAGATCTTCTCCGACCAGGACTGCCCGGTCTACGCGACGTACCGGTGGCTGGAGTTCTACCACCACGAGTCGTGCGGCAAGTGCACCCCGTGCCGTGAGGGCAACTACTGGATGGTCCGGGTCTACCGGCGGATCCTCGCCGGTCAGGGCACCCACGAAGACCTGGACACCCTGCTGGACACCTGCGACAACATCCTCGGCCGTTCGTTCTGCGGTCTGGGTGACGGCGCCACCAGCTCGGTGACCTCCTCGCTGAAGTACTTCAAGCAGGACTACCTCGACTACATCGAGGGACGTACCGCTCCCAAGCTGTCGGAGAAGACCCTGGTAGGGGCGCACTGATGACCGACGTAGCAAAGCAGACCGAAACCGTCACCCTCACCATCGACGGCGTCGAGGTCACCGCCCCCAAGGGGACGCTGCTGATCCGGGTCGCCGAGCAGATGGGCACCGAGATCCCCCGGTTCTGCGACCACCCGCTGCTGGCCCCGGCCGGCGCATGCCGGCAGTGCCTGGTCGAGGTGGAGGGGCAGCGCAAGCCGGTCGCCTCCTGCACCCAGACCGTCGCCGACGGCATGGTCGTGCGTACCCAGCTCACCTCCCCGGTCGCCAAGAAGGCGCAGGAGGGGGTGATGGAGCTGCTGCTGCTCAACCACCCGCTGGACTGCCCGATGTGTGACAAGGGCGGCGAGTGCCCGCTCCAGAACCAGGCGATGTCCACCGGCCGCACCGACTCGCGCTTCCATGAGCACAAGCGGGAGTACGAGAAGCCGATGGCGATCAGCAGCCAGGTGCTGCTGGACCGCGAGCGGTGCGTGCTCTGCCAGCGGTGCACCCGGTTCTCGGAGGAGATCGCCGGCGACAAGTTCATCGACCTGATGGGCCGGTCGTCCGCCGAGGAGATCAACATCTACCGGGACGACGCGTACGGCGAGGAGGGCGACGCCGGGGACGTGCCGTTCAACTCCTACTTCTCCGGCAACACAGTCCAGATCTGCCCGGTGGGTGCGCTGACCGGTGCCCAGTACCGCTTCCGGGCCCGCCCGTTCGACCTGGTGTCCAGCCCGAGCGTCTGCGAGCACTGCTCGGCCGGCTGCGGGCAGCGCACCGACTGGCGGCGCGGCAAGGTGCTGCGCCGGCTGGCCGGTGACGAGCCGGAGGTCAACGAGGAGTGGAACTGCGACAAGGGCCGCTGGGGCTTCCAGTACACCCGCGCCACCGACCGGCTGACCAACCCGCTGGTCCGCGACGAGCGCACCGGCGAGCTGCGGGAGGCGTCCTGGAGTGAGGCGCTCACCGTGGCCGCCGAGGGGCTGCACGCGGCCCGGGAGGGCGGGCAGGGCGCGGCGGTGCTCACCGGCGGCCGGCTGACCGTCGAGGACGCCTACGCGTACGCGAAGTTCGCCCGGGTGGCACTGAACACCAACGACATCGACTTCCGGGCCCGACCGGTCTCCCGCGAGGAAGCCGACTTCCTGGCCAGCTCGGTCGCCGGGGTCACCGACGTGACCTACACCGACGTGGAGAACGCGCCGGCGGTGGTGCTGGTCGGCCTGGAGCCGGAGGAGGAGTGCCCGATCCTCTTCCTGCGGCTGCGCAAGGCGTACCTGAAGAAGACCCTGACGGTGTACGCGCTGGCGCCCTTCGCCACCCGCGGCCTGGAGAAGCTCGGTGCCAAGCTGGCCCGGGTGGTGCCGGGCGAGGAGGCAAGCGTGCTCGCCGAGCACGCCACGGTCACCGAGGCGCTGAGCGCACCGGGCGCGATCCTGATCGTCGGCGAGCGGCTGGCCACCGTGCCGGGCGGGCTCTCCGCCGCGGCCGACGTGGCCCGGCGTACCGGCGCGAAGCTGGCCTGGGTGCCGCGGCGCGCGGGTGACCGCGGCGCGGTCGACGCGGGCTGCCTGCCCAACCTGCTGCCCGGTGGCCGGCTGGTCACCGAGCCGGCCGCGCGGGCCGAGCTGGGTGAGGCGTGGGACATCCCGGCCGGGGTGATCCCGAGCCAGGCCGGCCGGGACACCGACCAGATCCTGGCGGCTGCGGCCAACGGGCAGCTCGGCGCCCTGGTGGTGGGTGGTGTCGACCCGGCCGACCTGGCCGATCCGCGACTCGCCGAGGCCGCCCTGGACGCGGTGCCGTTCCTGGTCAGCCTCGAGCTGCGCGCCAGCGCGGTGACCCGGCGGGCGAACGTGGTGCTGCCGGTCGCGCCGGTGGTCGAGAAGGCCGGCAGTTTCCTGGACTGGGAGGGCCGGCTGCGTCCGTTCGAGGCGGTGCTGAACACCGCGGCGATGACCGACGGCCGGGTGCTCGACGCGCTGGCCGCGCTGCTCGACGTGCAGCTCGGCACCGCCGACGTGCCGAGTGTGCGTCGGGAGCTGGGCTCGCTGCCGGCCACCCGTACGACCCGGCCGGCTGCCCCGTCGGTGTCGCCGGGCACGGTGCCCCATCCGGGCGCCGGGGAGGCCGTGCTGGCCACCTGGCACCAGCTGGTCGACCTGGGCACCCTCACCGACGGCGACGAGCACCTCGCCGGCACCGCCCGCCCGCCGGTCGTCCGGCTGGGCAAGGGCACCGCCGAGGCGCTCGGTGTGGCCGACGGCGACGCGGTCACGGTCGGTACCGACCGGGGCGCGCTGACCCTGCCGGCCGAGCTCACCGAGATGCCGGACGGCGTGGTCTGGTTGCCGACCAACTCACCCGGTTCGACCGTGCGACGCAGCCTCGGGGCGACGTCCGGCACGGTCGTTCGGATCTCCGTTCCCGCACCGAGCGCGACCGTTCCGGCCGGGCGGGTCGCGGCGGACGAGGCCGGTCTCCCGGGTCCGCTGCTCAACACTGGGGGTAACCAGTGAGCGCGAGGAGTGAACGAGCGCAGCGAGTGAGCCCCGCAGTCGCGAACGAAAGGTGGGCATTGTGACTCTCCGCCTCGCCCAGGACCCGACGCTTGCCGACTTCGGTCGGGATCCGTGGTGGCTGGTCCTTGGCAAGATCGTCTTTGCGTTCGCCTTCGGTCTGCTGGCCACCCTGCTCGGCGTCTGGTTCGAGCGGCGCGTGGTGGGCTACATGCAGGTGCGGCCCGGCCCCAACCAGGTCGGCCCGTTCGGTCTGCTGCAGACCCTCGCCGACGGCCTCAAGATGGCCTTCAAGGAGGACATCCTGCCGAAGGCGGCCGACAAGGTCGTCTACTTCTTCGCCCCGACCATCTCGGTGATCTGCGCGGTCACCGCGCTGTCGGTGGTGCCGTTCGGCCCGATGGTGAGCATCGCCGGCCACCACACGCCGTTGCAGGTCACCGACGTGCCGGTGGCGGTGCTGCTGCTGCTGGCCTGCTCCTCGATGGGCGTCTACGGCATCGTGCTGGGCGGCTGGGCCTCCGGCTCGACGTACCCGCTGCTCGGCGGTCTGCGGTCCAGCGCCCAGATGATCTCGTACGAGGTCGCGATGGGTCTGAGCATCGTGGCGGTCTTCATGACCGCCGGCACGATGAGCACCAGCGGGATCGTCGCCAAGCAGGCCCACGGGACGCAGCTCAGCATCGGCGGGTTCGACCTGCCGGCGCCGGGCTGGTACGCGATCCTGCTGCTGCCCAGCTTCATCATCTTCTTCATCGCCACCGTGGGTGAGACCAACCGGGCGCCGTTCGACCTGCCCGAGGCCGAGTCCGAGCTGGTCGCCGGCTTCATGACCGAGTACAGCTCGCTGAAGTTCGCGCTCTTCATGCTCAGCGAGTACGTCGCGATGGTGACCATGTCCGCGGTCACCACCACGCTGTTCCTCGGCGGTTGGCGGGCGCCCTGGCCGATCACCCTGTGGGAGGGCGCCAACTCCGGTTGGTGGCCGATGCTGTGGTTCTTCGGCAAGGTGATCGCGCTGGTCTTCGTGTTCGTGTGGCTGCGGGGCACGCTGCCCCGGCTGCGCTACGACCAGTTCATGCGCTTCGGCTGGAAGGTGCTGCTGCCGATCAACCTGGTGTGGATCCTGGTCCTGTCGGGCCTGCGCTCCATCGAGGACTGGGACTCGCGCAGCAAGCTCATCGCGGTCGGCATCCCGGCCGGCGTGCTGCTGATCGCCACGCTGTTCTGGCCCAACCGCCGGCCGCAGCCAAAGCCGACCACGCAGGAACAGGTCGACAACCGGCCGTACGGGAGCTTCCCGCTGCCACCGATGGATCTACAGGTACCACCGAGCCCGCGTATCACGCGCGTGGTCGCCGAGCGGGAGCCGGCCAACATCGTCGCCGGCTCGGACTCCAGGGAGGTGTGACGTGGGCGCGATCACCGGAACGTTCAAGGGATTCGGTGTCACCTTCTCGCACATGTTCAGGAAGGTCGTCACGACCGACTACCCGTTCAAGCCGCCGGTGTCGGCGCCGCGCTACCACGGGCGGCACATCCTCAACCGGCACCCGGACGGCCTGGAGAAGTGCATCGGCTGCGAGCTGTGCGCCTGGGCCTGCCCGGCGGACGCGATCTACGTCGAGGGCGGCGACAACACCGACGAGCAGCGCTTCTCGCCGGGTGAGCGGTACGCCAGCACCTACCAGATCAACTACGCGCGGTGCATCTTCTGTGGGCTGTGCATCGAGGCCTGCCCGACCCGATCGCTGACCATGAGCAACGAGTACGAGCTGGCCCGGGACAACCGGCAGGACCTGATCTTCACGAAGGAGCAGCTGCTCGCGCCGCTGCTCGAGGGCATGGAGCAGCCGCCGCACCCGATGCGCCTGGGCGACAGCGAGAAGGACTACTACGTCGGCGCGCTCGACAACCCGGGCACCTCCGCCGGTGCCGAGACGTCCCCGATGGGCCCCGGCCGCTACCAGGTCGAGGAGCACCCCGGTGTGACATTCCCGGGTGCCGAGCAGGCCGCCCAGCGCGCGGCGGCCGGCAAGGGAGAGGGAGCATGACCACGTCTACGGTGCTGGCCGCGGCGGGTGGGGTGTCCGGCGGTGAGGAGGTCACCTTCTGGATCCTCGCGCCGCTCGCCCTGATCGGCGCGATCGGGATGGTGGCCGCCCGCAACGCGGTGCACTCGGCGCTCTGGCTGGTGCTCACCATGCTCTGCCTGGGCGTGTTCTACGTGCTCCAGGCCGGGCCGTTCATCGGCATGGTGCAGATCATCGTCTACACCGGCGCGATCATGATGCTCTTCCTGTTCGTGCTGATGCTTGTCGGCCGGGACTCCACGGACTCGCTTATCGAGACGCTGCGCGGCCAGCGGGTCGCCGCGATCGTGCTCGGGCTGGGCTTCGCCGGCCTGGTCGGCGGGGCGCTCTACCGGGCGCTGGAGGGCACCACCGCGGTCGGCCTGGAGCAGGCCAACGCGGAGGGCAACATGCAGGGCATCGCCCGGCTGCTCTTCACCAAGTACGTCTTCGCGTTCGAGCTGACCTCGGCGCTGCTCATCACCGCGGCGGTCGGCGCGATGGTGCTCGCGCACATCGAGCGGCGCAAGCAGGACAAGGTCGACCAGCCGTCGACAATGAAGGCCCGCTTCGCACCGGGCAACTACCCCGGCCCCAAGCCGGGCCCCGGCGTCTTCGCGACCTCATCCTCGGTGGCCACCCCGGCGCGGCTGCCGGACGGCCGGCTCACCGAGCGGAGCACGCCGGACATCCTGCCGGTGCGGGAGCTGACCGCGCAGGAGACCACGCTGAAGGGGACGGACCAATGACGCCCGACTACTACCTGGTCCTCGCTGCGGTGCTGTTCACCATCGGCGCCGCCGGGGTGCTCGTCCGGCGCAACGCGATAGTGCTCTTCATGTGCGTGGAGCTGATGCTCAACGCGGCCAATCTGACGCTTGTCACCTTCAGCCGGATCAACGGTGACCTCAACGGTCAGATCATGGCGTTCTTCGTGATGGTGGTGGCCGCGGCCGAGGTCGTGGTCGGGCTCGCGATCATCATGTCGATCTTCCGTACTCGACGCTCCGCGAGCGTCGACGACGCCAACCTGCTCAAGTACTAAGGGGCAAGCAAGTGGAAGAGACTGTGCAGTACGCCGGTGCCACGGGCTTGCTCGGCAGCGTCTGGCTGCTGGTGGCGATCCCGCTGGTCAGCGCGGCCATCCTGCTGCTGCTCGGCCGTCGGGCCGACCGCTGGGGGCACTGGTTGGGCGTCGCCGCCATCGGTGCCGCTTTCGTGCTCGGCCTGGCCTTCTTCTTCCAGCTGCGTGGCCTGGAGAACAAGTCGGTCGAGCTGAGCCTCTGGGACTTCATCGCGGTCGGTGACCTCCGCGTCGACTTCGGCCTGCTGTTCGACCCGCTCGCCGCGGTCTTCGTGCTGCTGATCACCGGGGTGGGTTTCCTGATCCACCTGTACGCGGTGGAGTACATGGCGCACGACGGGGGCCGCCGCCGGTTCTTCGCGTACTTCAACCTGTTCGTCGCGGCCATGCTGCTGCTGGTGCTCGGCAACAACTACGTGATGCTGTACTTCGGCTGGGAGGGCGTCGGTCTGGCGTCGTACCTGCTGATCTCCTTCTGGTACGGGCGGCCGAGCGCGGCCACCGCCGGCAAGAAGGCGTTCCTGATGAACCGGGTCGGCGACGCCGGTCTGGCCGTCGGCATCTTCATCATGTTCGCCACGCTGGGCACCACCCAGTACGACGAGGTGTTCAGCGGCGTCGGCGGGCTGACCGCCACCACGGTGCTGGTGCTCGGCCTGTTGCTGCTGCTCGGCGCGGCCGGCAAGTCCGGCCAGTTCCCACTGCAGGCGTGGCTGCCGGACGCCATGGAGGGCCCGACCCCGGTGTCGGCGCTCATCCACGCCGCGACAATGGTCACCGCGGGCGTCTACCTGATCGCCCGCTCCAACCCGATCTTCTCCGCGAACTCGACGCTCCAGCTCGTGGTGGTCAGCGTCGGCGCGCTCACCCTGCTGATGGGCTGCATCATCGGCGCGGCCAAGGACGACATCAAGCGGGTGCTCGCCTGGTCGACGGTGAGCCAGATCGGCTACATGTTCCTCGGCGTCGGCCTGGGCGGTGGGGCGTACGCGCTGGCCATCGTCCACCTGCTGGCGCACGGCTTCTTCAAGGCCAACATGTTCCTGGGCGCCGGCTCGGTCATGCACGGCATGAAGGACCAGGTCGACATCCGCCGCTTCGGTGGGCTCTCCAAGCACATGAAGATCACCTGGCTGACCTTCATGATGGGCTGGCTCGCCATCATCGGCATGTTCCCGTTCTCCGGCTTCTTCTCCAAGGAGCCGATCATCGTGGCCGCCTTCGAGCGGGAGGACTGGACCGCCTGGCTCTTCGGCGGCGCGGCGCTGCTCGGCGCCGGGCTTACCGCGTTCTACATGACCCGGCTGTTCGTGCTGACCTTCCACGGCCCGAAGCGGTGGACCGAGGACATCGAGCACCCGCACGAGTCGCCGAAGCTGATGACCATCCCGCTGATTCTGCTGGCGGTCGGCTCGGTCGGCGCCGGTTTCCTGCTCTCCACGTCCGTTCCGGACTGGCTGACGGCGACCGCCGGACTCGGCAGCGAGCACGCCGAGCACGAGGCGGTCCTCTCGCACGCCGTGATCACCACGCTGTCGCTGCTGGTCACCGTGCTCGGCGCCGGGCTGGCCTGGTTCCTGTTCCGGGCCGGTACGGCCACCGCGCCGCAGCCGGCCGGTGTGCTGGTCACCGCCGCCCGGCGCAATCTCTACACCGACGCGGTGAACGAAGCGGTCTTCGAGAAGCCGGGCATCTTCCTCACCCGGGCGCTTGTCTTCCTCGACAACCGGGGCATCGACGGGCTGGTCAACGGGCTCGCCGCCGCGGTCGGCGGTGGATCGGGCCGGCTCCGGCGGATGCAGACCGGCTTCGTCCGCTCGTACGCCACCTCGATCCTGGCCGGTGCGCTGCTGGTGATGGCGGCGTTCCTGGCGGTGCAGGCGGGGTGGTTGGCGTGATCGACCTCTTTCCGGCCGCCCCCGCCGGCGGACTACGCATCCACGACGGAGGTAAGGCCGCATAATGTCCAACTTCCCGTTCCTCTCGGTGCTCACGGTGGCGCCACTGGTGGGCGCCCTGGTGGTGGCCTTCCTGCCGCGCCACCGGCCGGAGCTGGCCAAGCAGGTGGCCTTCGCCTGGTCACTGCTCGTGCTGGTGCTGTCGGTGGTGATGTGGGTCAGCTTCAACGCCGGTGGTGACCGGTTCCAGTTCCGCGAGTCGTACTCGTGGATCCCGAACTGGGGTGTCAGCTTCACCTTCGCCGCCGACGGCATCGCGCTGGTGATGCTGATGCTGATCGCGGTGCTGGTGCCGCTGGTGATCCTGGCGTCCTGGCACGACGCCGAGTCGTCGAAGCGGTCGGTGCCTGTCTACTTCGCGCTGCTGCTGGTCCTCGAATGCACGATGATCGGCGTCTTCGCGGCCGCCGACGTCTTCCTGTTCTACGTGTTCTTCGAGGTCATGCTGGTCCCGATGTACTTCCTCATCGGCAGCTACGGCGGCCACCAGCGGCAGTACGCGGCGGTGAAGTTCTTCCTCTACTCGCTCGTCGGCGGTCTGTTCATGCTGGCCGCGGTGATCGGCCTGTGGGTGGTCGGCGGGAAGACGTTCGACTGGCAGGCGCTGTCGCAGGTCGACATCAGCACCGGCACCGAGCGTTGGCTGTTCCTCGGCTTCTTCCTCGCGTTCGCCATCAAGGCGCCGTTCTTCCCCTTCCACACCTGGCTGCCCGACGCCGGTGGCGCCGCCCCGGCGGGCGCCGCGGCTCTGCTCGTCGGCGTGCTGGACAAGGTCGGCACGTTCGGCATCCTGCGCTACTGCCTGCCGCTGTTCCCCGAGGCGTCGAAGTGGTTCGCGCCGTGGGCGCTGGCGCTGGGCGTGATCGGCATCGTGTACGCCGCGCTGCTGGCGGTCGGTCAGAACGACCTCAAGCGGCTGGTGTCGTACACCTCGATCGCGCACTTCGGTTTCATCGGGGTGGGCATCTTCGCGTTCACCACGCAGGCCGGTACGGGCGCGGTGCTCTACATGCTCAACCACGGCCTGGCCACCGGGCTGCTCTTCCTGGTGGTGGGCATGCTGATCGCCCGGCGTGGTTCGGCGCTGATCAGCGACTTCGGTGGAGCGGGCAAGCTGGTCCCGGTGCTCGCCGGTGTGCTGTTCTTCGCCGGTCTCGCCTCGCTCGCGCTGCCCGGCACCGCGCCGTTCATCTCCGAGTTCCTGGTGCTGATCGGCACGTTCACGGTGAACAAGCCGGTGGCGGTCATCGCCACGCTCGGCATCATCCTGGCGGCGGCGTACGTGCTGTGGATGGTGCAGCGCACCACGCAGGGCACGCTGAACCCGGCTCTCACCGAGGTCGACGGGATGCGCAAGGACCTCAACCTGCGCGAGAAGTTCGTGGTCGCTCCACTGATCGCGCTGATCGTGCTGCTCGGCTTCTATCCCAAGCCGGTCACCGACGTGATCAACCCGGCCGTCCAGGCGACCATGGACGACATCGGCAGAACCGACCCGGCGCCGTCCGTGGGCGGCACCGTCCAGGAGGCGGCAAAGTGACCGAGTTGAAACTGCCGTCGCTGGACTACGCGGCGCTCGCCCCGATCCTGATCATGCTGGGCACCGCGTTGCTCGGTGTGCTGGTCGAGGCCTTCGTTCCCCGGCGTTCGCGGCACGTGGTGCAGCTGACGCTGGCCCTGCTGGCGGTGCTCGCCGCGCTGACCATGGTGGTCTTCAACGCCGACGACCGGATCATCACCGCCGGTCAGGCGCTCGCGGTGGACGGGCCGACGCTCTTCCTCCAGGGCGCGATCCTCGTGCTTGCCGCGATGGCGCTGCTGCTGATCGGTGACCGCTCGGTGGAGCGGGGCGGCGCGTTCGTCGCCCAGGCGGCGGTGACCGCCGAGTCGGCCGACGACCGGCGGCAGGCCGAGGGGCGCAACGGACTCACCGAGGTGTACCCGCTCGTCACGTTCGCGATCGGCGGCATGCTGATCTTCGTGGCGGCGAACGACCTGCTGACCATGTTCATCGCCCTGGAGGTCTTCTCCCTGCCGCTGTACCTGCTCTGCGCGCTGGCCCGTCGCCGGCGTCTGCTGAGCCAGGAGGCGGCGATGAAGTACTTCCTGCTCGGCGCGTACGCGTCGGCGTTCTTCCTGTTCGGGGTGGCCCTGATCTACGGGTTCACCGCCGGGATGCCGGGTCGGACGGCGGGCGTCGACTTCGCCACCATCAACGCGGCGGTGACCGAGTCGCCGGCCAGCCCGGTGCTGCTCTTCGCCGGCATGGCGTTGCTCTCCATCGGTCTGCTCTTCAAAGCGGCGGCGGCCCCGTTCCACGTGTGGACCCCGGACGTCTACCAGGGCGCGCCGACCCCGGTCACCGGCTTCATGGCGGCCTGTACGAAGGTCGCCGCGTTCGGCGCGCTGCTGCGTGTCTTCCACGTCGCGTTCGTCGACGCCAGCTGGGACTTCACGCCGGTGCTCGGCGCGATCGCGGTCCTGACCATGCTTGTCGGCGCGGTGCTCGCGGTCACCCAGACCGACATCAAGCGGCTGCTCGCGTACTCCTCGATCGCCAACGCCGGCTACCTGCTGGTCGGTGTGCTGGCGCCGAGCAGGGACGGGCTGTCCGGCACGATGTTCTACCTGGTCGCCTACGGGTTCTCGGTGCTTGCCGCGTTCGCTGTGGTGACGCTGGTGCGCGACGCCGACGGGGAAGCCACGCACCTGTCCCGGTGGGCCGGGCTGGGCCGGCGGTCGCCGTTCTTCGCCGGGCTGTTCACGTTCATCCTGCTGGCCTTCGCGGGTATCCCGCTGACCAGCGGCTTCACCAGCAAGTTTGCGATCTTCGGGCCGGCCCTGGAGGAGGGGCAGGCCTGGCTGGTGATCGCCGGCGTGCTGACCAGCATGGTGCTGGCGTTCCCGTACCTGCGGGTCGTGGTGATGATGTGGCTGTCCGAGCCGGGCGAGTCCACCCCTACCGTCACCGTGCCCGGTGGGCTCACCTCCGCCGCGCTGATGATCGGCGTACTGGCGACCCTGGTGCTCGGTGTCGCCCCGGCACCGCTGCTCGATCTGGCCGCCGGAGCTGCCGAATTCGTGCGATGACGCGAGTCTCGACGACCGGAGGCCGGTACGCGTTCGCGTGCCGGCCTCCGGTGCGTATCCCCAACCCGGAGCAGGTAGAACGGGTGTGGCATGGTTGATGGCGTGGTGAATCCGGCTGGCGAGCGTTCAGGTGCCCCGGGCTCCGGCGGTCGTCGGGGTCGGGCGAGTACGAGTCAGTTCGGCGCGCTCGGCCTTCATCTCGCCGATCCCCGCGTCGAGGCGTCCGTGCTGGGTCTGCTGGACGCGGTGGAGGTCGAGCTGCGGGCCAGTGTGGCGAGCGCCGACCCCTTCGTCGAGGAGGCCGCCCGGCACCTGCTGGAGGCCGGCGGGAAGCGGTTCCGCCCCCTGCTGGTGGCGCTGGGCGCCCAGTTCGGTGATCCGAGCGGCCCGCAGGTCGTACCGGCCGCCGTGGTGATGGAGCTCACGCACCTGGCGACGCTCTACCACGACGACGTGATGGACGAGGCGGCCGTCCGCCGGGGTGCGCCGAGCGCGAACTCCCGCTGGACCAACTCGGTGGCCATCCTGGTCGGCGACTATCTCTTCGCCCGCGCGGCGGACATCGCGGCCGATCTGGGCCCCGAGGCGGTCCGGTTGCAGGCGCGTACCTTCGCCCGCCTGGTGCATGGTCAGATCGCGGAGACGGTGGGTCCGCGCGTCGGGGAGGACCCGGTCGCGCACTACCTGAGCGTGATCGCCGAGAAGACCGGGTCGCTGATCGCCACGTCGGTCCGGTTCGGCGGCCTGTTCGGTGGCGCCCCCGCCGAGCAGGTCGAGGCCCTCGCCGGCTACGGCGAGACGATCGGCGTCGCGTTCCAGCTCACCGACGACCTGCTGGACATCGCGTCCGAGTCGGTGCAGTCCGGCAAGACGCCCGGCACGGACCTGCGGGAGGGCGTTCCGACGCTGCCGGTGCTCTACGCCCGTGCGGCGGACGACTCCGACGCCTCCTCGGTGCGTCTGCGGGAGATCCTGGCGACCGGCCCGCTGACCGACGACGCCCTGCACGCGGAGGCGTTGGGGCTGCTCCGGGAGAGCCCGGCGCTCAAGCGGGCACGGGAGACCGTGCGCAGCTACGCCGAGGACGCCCGCGCCCGTCTGGCCCCCCTTCCGGCCGGCCCGTCGCGTCGCGCCCTCGAATCGCTCTGCGACTACATCGCCGACCGCACCAGCTGATCCCCGCTCCGGTCGTTTCCGGCGGCGGTCAGCAGCCGACTGCCGACGAGCATGAGCGCGGCGGCGAGGAGCATGGACACCGCCGCCGTGGACCACATCGCCGGGTAGCCGAGGTGGGCGGCGAGCGGGCCGAGGGTCAGCGGGCCCAGGCAGCCGCCCGCGTACACCCCGGTCTGGGTGATCGACGTGGCGGTGGCCGGTGCCTGCGGGTGTAGCCGCACCACCGCGAAGTTCATCAGACCGGGCCACGCCCAGCCCAGGCCGAAGCCGAGCACCACACCCGCGACCAGCGGCACCGCGCCGGTCAGCGCGAGCAGTCCCAGACCGACCGCGCCGACCACAAGCATCGCGGCGATCAGCGCGACGTGGCCGCTGGCGCGGCGGTCGGCCAGCCAGCCGGCGCCCACCCGGGCCACCACGCAGACGGCGCTGCCCAGGGTCAGGGTGAGGCCGGCCAGGCCCGGGGACAGACCTCGGGCGGCGGCGGAGTCCACCAGGAAGGTGCCGAGCGCGTTGGCCGCAGCGGCGGCCAGCGTCGCCGCCGCGCCGACGACCACCAGCGCCCCGGTGGCCCGGCCGGTGCGCCCACCGCCGGCCCTGCGGGCGAGGCCGGCCTCCTGCCGGGGTACGAGCGGCAGCGTCGTCAGTGCCGCGCCGGCGGCGACCACGAACGCCCAGCGCCAGCCGGCGGTGAGCGCGACGGTGGGCACCGCCGCGCCGGCCAGCAGTGTGGAGACCGGGATGGCCGCCTGCTTGACGCCGAACGACAGGCCCTGCCGGCGGGCCGGGACGTGCTGGGCGAGGGCCGCGTTGCTGGCCAGTTGACCGAGGGCGTTCGCGGCGGCGCTGAGTGCCAGCAACCCCACCAGCACCGGGTACGACCGGGCGAGCGCCGCCACGGCCAGCATCGACCCGGCGGCCAGCAGGATGCCACAGCGGGCCACCACGGCCGGTCCGTACCGTTCGACCAGGCGACCCGAGGGCACCGACGCGAGGGCGCTGACCCCGAAGTAGACGGCCACGGCCACGCCCAGGCCGGCCGGGGAGAAGCCGATGTCGGCGCCCATCTGCACGGCGAGGCCACCGAGCAGGAAGACGGGCAGGACGCAGGCCACTGTCGTGGCGACGGCACCGGTGCTGGCCCGGACGGGCCGGAGGCGGGCGGGGGCCGGGGTGAGGGCTGTGTCGTTCATCGTCCGGCAAACCTACGCGAGACGTACTCAGCGCACTCCTCGTGACCGTCAGGGCACAACGTGTGGATGGTGATCTGGCATCCTCGACCCGAACAGGCATTTCGCACCGGGCCTGTATTTCATATGGTGTAAGTCCCCGGCGGCGGAGGTGGTTGTGCGCGACCCCTTGGCAGAACCTTCGGACCTGATCCGCAGCGTCTCCAGAGCGCTGCGGGTGCTGGAGTCGGTCGGTCGCGCCCCGAAGGGCCTGACCGTCAAGCAGATCGCACGACGGTGCGAGCTGACCGTCGCCACCACCTACCACCTGGTGCGCACCCTGGCCTACGAGGGCTACGTGATCCGTCGCGAGGACGGCACGTACATCGTGGGGTTGGAGGTGGCCGACCGCTACCGCGAGCTGGTGACCGCGTTCCGGGGGCCGCCGGCGGTCGGTGAGGCGCTGCGCCGCGCCGCCCTGGACACCGGCTACAGCCACTACCTGGGCCGCTTCGTCGGCGGCCAGGTGGCCATCACGGCCGTCGCCGAGGGGCACCGGTCGCCCTACCTGGAGGACCTGGTCCCCGGATTCGACGAGGGGGCGCACGCCACCGCCCTCGGCAAGGCGCTGCTCGCCACCCTCACCGCCGACCAGCGCTTCCGCTACCTGCGGGAGTACGGCATGCGGCCGTTCACCAGCGCCACGTTGACCAGCAACGAGACGTTCGAGGCCGACCTGGCCGCCGGCGACCGGCGGGGGATGCAGCTGGAGCTGGGGCAGTTCCGTCAGGGCGTGGCGTGCGCGGCGGTGCTGGTCACACCGGACAAGGACATGGAACGCCGCGTCGTGCTGGCGTGCGCGTTGCCGGCCAGCGAGATGATGACCTCGGCCCGGGTGGTACGCGCCAAGCTGCTCACGGTCGCCCGCAGCGTCGCCGACGGCATCGCCGCCGACCACTGACCCGTACGACGCCGAAGGGCCCTCTCCCGGGTTGGGAGAGGGCCCTTCGGGGCGGTTCAGGGCCGGACCGCCGGAGTAACGTCAGCTGCCCACCGGGCCGCCGTCGAGGCGCCAGGTGACCACCACGCCCGGCTTGGCGTAGTCGCCGTCCGGCCAGTTCGACGCCGGGTTCTCCACCGAGGCGCCGGTGATCTCACCCGGGTGCTGTACGGCCACGAACACCGAGCGGTTGTCGCCGGTGATGAACGGGCCGCAGGTCTCCGCGCCGATCGGCACGGTCAGGAACTGCTTGAGGTGACCCCGCTCCGGGCCCTCCACGGCGGTGGCGAACAGGCCGTCGTTGCTGCCCAACGCGTTGCCGTCGGTGGAGATCCACAGGTTGCCGGTGGCGTCGAAGGCGACGTTGTCCGGGCAGGAGATCGGGGAGACCTTCGTCTTGTCGTACCCGGCGAAGAAGGTCGACGGGTCGGTCGGGTCACCGCAGACGATCGGCAGCGACCAGGCGAAGGCCTCCGCCGTGTTGTCGTTGCGGTCCTCCACCAGCTCCAGGATCTGCCCGTGCTTGTTGGCGTTGCGCGGGTTGGCCTCGTCGGCCGCGGCCTTGCCGGCCTTGCCACGGTCGGTGTTGTTGGTCAGCGCCACGTACACCTTGCCGGTGAGCTGACTCGGCTCGACGTCCTCGGGGCGGTCCATCTTGGTCGCGCCGACCTTGTCACCTGCGAGCCGGGTGAAGGTGAGCACGTCGGCGGCCGTCATCCCGTCGACGAACGACCGGTTGCCGCTGACCAGCTTGATCCAGCGGCCCCGGCCGTTGAACGCGCCGTCGCTGGGCAGCGCGCCCGAGCCGTCGATCTCGCCGGCGCTGGTCTGCTCCAGCTGCGCCACGTAGAGCGTGCCGGACTCCAGCAGCGTCAGGTTGTGCTGCCGGGCCGCCCAGGAGTTGCCCTTCAGGAACTTCTTGTCCGAGACGAACTTGTACAGGTAGTCGAACCGCTCGTCGTCGCCCATGTACGCGACCACGTGCCCGTCCCGGGCGATGATCACGTTCGCGCCCTCGTGCTTGAACCGGCCCATCGCGGTGTGCTTACGCGGGCGGCTCTCCGGGTCGAACGGGTCGATCTCGACGATCCACCCGAAGCGGTGCGCCTCGTTGGGGTGCTTCGCCAGGTCGAAGCGCTCGTCCGCCCGCTCCCACTTGCGGCTGCCGCTGGGGTAGCGGCTCGCGGTGCTGATGCCGTACCGGTCCAGCTTCGGCTTCAGCTCGGCGGGCGCGGCGTCGGCGCCGACGAAGTACTGGTTGAAGTTCTCCTCACCGGAGAGCACCGTGCCCCACGGGGTCACGCCACCGGCGCAGTTGTTGAGCGTCCCGACGACCGTACGACCCCTGGGGTCGGCGGCGGTCTTCAGCCACGCGGACCCGGCGGCCGGACCGGTCAGGTCGAACCTGGTGCTGAGCGCCGTGACCCGCCGGTTGTACGGCCGGCGGCCGCTGTCGACAGGCTTCCACTGCCCGGTGCCGGCGACCCGCTCCAACTCCACCACCGACATGCCGTGCGCCGCCATGGCGGTGCGCAACTGCTCGACGGACAGCCCGTCGAGGCCCGGGAAGCCCGGGAACATCAGGTCCTCGTTGGTGTACTCGTGGTTGACCACGAGCAGCGCCCGCCTGCCCTGCTTGTCCAGCGGCAGCACGCCCACGAAGTCGTTGTTGTAGCCGAACTGCCTGGACTGGGCGGCGGCGCTCTGGTGGTGCACGTCGAACGCCGGAGCGCCCGGCAGCACCGGGTCACCCCATTTGATCACCACGGCGTGGTCGTAGCCGTTCGGCACGACCAGGGTGTCCAACTTGTTCGGCGGGATCGGCTTGAACGTCAGCGCGCCGTTGCCCACACCGGTGCTCGGGCGGCCGAAGCCGAAGGCCTCCGGGACGTCCGGGGTGGTGGGGGCCGCCACGGCGGGAGCCGCGCCGGCCAGCGCACCGGCCGCCGCGCCGCCGAAGCCGAGGACCAGCGCGCCGACCGCACCGGCGCGGACCACTCCGCGCCGCGAGACCTCCGCGTTCACCACGTCACCGAAGTACGCGTTGTCGGAGGTGTTCGGGACCGGGTGGTCGCAGGCGTTTCCACAGCGGTACAGGCAGGTCATGGCGTCGCGGGTGCCGTGACGCGTGCCGGTCAACAGGGGGAGCAGCCGGGGGCGGTCGCTCATGGGAGAAGCCTCCAAGGAGTCGGTGCACGACAGGCGGCGTACCAGCCGGACGCTAGGAGGACGCGGTGAGCGCTCGTCGGCCGCAATGTGAACCGGGCGTGAACACCTCTCCGGTCGGGTATCGACCCGCGGCCGGTCTGACCTCGGGCTGAACCGTTCGGCGTCACCGCACGTATTCCCGAGCGGACGCACCGCCGGACGCGCGCCGGAAGCGAGGAGACCACCATCAGCGACCATGACGCCCAACTGCTGCGCGCGCTGCACGACGAGCACGCGGAGGCGCTGTACGTACATGCCCTGCGGCTGGTCAACGGCGACCGGCAGCGCGCCGAGGACCTGGTGCAGGAGACGCTGCTGCGGGCCTGGCGGCACCCGGAATCACTCGACCCCCGCCGGGGTTCGGTACGGGCCTGGCTCTTCACCACGGCCCGCAACCTGGCCATCGACGCCTGGCGTCGCCGATCCACCCGGGTCGGCGAGGTGTTCACCGACGAGATGCCGGAGCCGCCCGAGGTCGTCGACGAGGCCGAACGCGCGGTGGAGGCGTGGACCGTCGCCGAGGCGTTGAACCGGCTCAGCCCGACCCACCGGGAGGTGCTGGTCGAGTGCTTCTACCAGGGACGGTCGGTGGCCGAGGCGGCGTCGCGGCTGGGTGTGCCACCGGGCACCGTGAAGTCCCGCACCCACTACGCGCTGCGGTCACTACGGTTGGTCCTGGCTGAGATGGGAGTGACGGGATGACCCGGTGCGAGTTCGCGCACGACGACGGCGCGTACGTGCTGGGCGCCCTGGCCCCCGCCGAGCGGGCCGCCTACGAGCGGCACCTCTCCAGCTGCGCCGAGTGCCGGGACGCGGTCGCCGAGATCGCCGTCCTGCCCGGACTGCTCGGCCGCCTCGACCCGTCCGGGCTGGAGCAGTTCCTTCCGCCCCCGACCCCGCCCCGGGTGCCCGCGCTGCTCGAGGAGGCCCGCGCCCGCCGGCGCCGCGAGCGGTGGTCCAACCGCCGGGGGTACGCCGTGACGGGGCTGGTCGCGGCCACGATGGCGCTTGTGGTGGGCGTCGGCACGGTGACGGCGTTGCGGGGCGGGCCGAGCTCTCCGGTCACTCCGGGCGCGGTGGGGACACCTGGCGTACGGGTCTCGATGGTCGCCATGCGGCCGGTGGCCACGGCCGGGCCGGTGCACGCCGAGGTTGGGCTGAACAGCACGAAGTGGGGCACCGAGGTGACGATGCGCTGCGGGTACGACCCGCGGACGAGCTACGGCAAGGCGTACCCGTTCCGGCTGGTGGCGCACGGCCCGAACGGTGCCAGTGAACAGATCGGCTCCTGGCTCGCCGCGCCGGGCGACAGCCTCCAGTTCACCGGCGCCACCAGGTTCACCGACGCGGAGCTGGTAAGCGTCGAACTCCAGCGGGCCGACGGCACCCCCCTGCTGACCTACGACGTCCCCTGACCCCCGCACCACACCTGCGT
>NZ_VDFY01000111.1 GCF_006228125.1 Micromonospora orduensis
GAGGTGTATAAGAGCCAGGAGCGGGGCAGGGCATGGGCGCCGGGATGGCTCGGGCGGGCCGGATGGCTGGTTGACGCATCGAGGTGGGCTGATCAGAATGAGCGGCGGAGCCAGGTAGGGCACCGGCACGAGGGCGACGAGGGCGGGGACACCGCCGTCGGAGGGTCGCCGGTGAGCGTTCGCGAGTGTCCACGTCCGCGTGACATGGGTCGTCGCGCACTGTCCGCGTACCCCTTGAGGGGCGTGACATGCGGACGGCCGCCCGCCGACGTCGTTCATCGACGGCGTCGGACCTCCGAAGTGGAGCTCGAATGTTCCGTCCCACCGCTCTCGGCGGCGCCTTGACCGCGCTCGCCACCGTCGCGGCCGGCGTGTTCATCGCCGCCGCCGTCAGCACCAGCCCGGCCGTGGCCGCTGGCACCGGTACCGGGTACCTGCACACCAACGGCAATCAGATCGTGGACAGCACCGGCGCCACGGTCCGGTTGACCGGTATCAACTGGTTCGGCATGGAGACCGACAACAAGACCTTCCACGGGCTGTGGTCGAGCAACCCGTGGCGGGGGCAGCTCGACACGATGGCCCGGCTGGGTTACAACACGTTGCGGGTGCCGTACTCGAACGACGCGTTGAAGCCGGGCGCGACCGCCAGTGGGGTCAACGACTTCGTCAACCCGGACCTGGTCGGGCTGTCGCCGTTGCAGATCCTGGACAAGGTCATCGACTACGCCGGCAGCAAGGGGATGCGGATCATCCTGGACCGGCACCGGCCGACGGCGGCCGGGCAGTCGCCGCTGTGGTACACGTCGACGGTCTCCGAGGCGACCTGGATCAACGACTGGAAGATGCTCGCCCAGCGGTACGCGGGCAACCCCACGGTGATCGGCGCGGACCTGCACAACGAGCCGCACGCGGAGGGTACGAACCCGGCGGCCACCGGCGCGTGCTGGGGCTGCGGCGACACCGCGCGGGACTGGCGGCTCGCCGCCGAGCGGGCCGGCAACGCCATCCTCGGTGTCCAGCCCAACTGGTTGATCTTCGTGGAGGGGGTGAGCTGCCCGAGTGGTGGCCTCTCCAACGTGTGGGACAACGACCCGAGCAACGACGAGGACTGTGGCTGGTGGGGTGGCAACCTGTCCAAGGCCGGCCAGTTCCCGGTACGGCTGAGTGTGGCCAACCGGTTGGTCTACTCACCGCACGAGTACGCGACGTCGGTGTACCGGCAGACCTGGTTCGACGCCCCGGACTACCCGGCGAACATGCCGGCGATCTGGGACAGGTACTGGGGTTACCTCTACAAGCAGAACATCGCGCCGATCATGATGGGTGAGTTCGGCAGCACCCTGGCCGACCCGAAGGACCGGGTGTGGCTGGAGAAGCTGATGGCGTACACGGGCACCGGGGTCACCGGGATGTCCTTCACCTACTGGTCGTGGAACCCGAACTCGGGTGACACCGGCGGCATCGCGCTGGACGACTGGACGAACATCAACACGACCAAGCAGGCGATCCTCCAGCCGTACCTGATCGCGCCGTCCGGCGGCACGGGTGGGCCGACCGGCGGTCCGACGGGCGGTCCGACCGGCGGTCCGACGAACCCGCCGGCGGGCGCCTGCACCGCCACCTACCGGCAGGTCAACGCCTGGCAGGGCGGCTTCCAGGGCGAGCTGACCGTGAAGAACACCGGCTCGGCCGCGGTGAATCCGTGGTCGGTCACCTGGAGCTGGCCGTCCGGGGTGACGTTGGGCAGTGGCTGGAACGCCACAGTCACGCAGTCCGGCACGACTGTCACCGCGGCCGCGCCGAGCCACGCCCCCTCCCTGCCGGCGGGCGGGTCGGTCACCGTGGGCTTCACCGCCAACGGCACCGCCAGCGCCCCGGCGACGGTGAAGCTCAACGGCACCGGCTGCTGAGCTACCGGGGCGGCCGGCACCGAGGTACGGGTGGCGGCCGCCCCGAGCCATTTACATTCAGATGCTTCTATGTTCTCATCGGGAAAGCGCTTGCCCTCGGTGGTCAGCGCGAGCGCGGGAGCCGCTTTCCTTCACGAACCTGCACCGGCGGGCCCGAGGACCACTGGTCCCGGCCGAGATTCGCCGCCCACGGGCATGGGCGTCGCGACGGACCGTCCGCCTCATCGAAAGGAAGCAGCATGCGCACAGGACGGCGTCGGATGACGCTGATCGCCAGCACCGCCGCAGCCACCGCCACCCTCGTCACCGCCAGCCTGCTGACCGCCGTCACCGCGCAGGCGGCGGCCGGCTGCCAGGTCGCGTACTCGGTCGCCAGCCAGTGGCCGGGTGGGTTCACCGGCAACGTCACGGTCACCAACCTCGGCGACCCCGTCTCGGGGTGGACGCTGCGCTGGTCGTACGGCGCCGGCCAGCAGGTCAGCCAGGCGTGGGGCGCAACCGTCTCGCAGAGCGGCGGGCAGGTCTCCGCGACAAACGTCGACTACAACGCCAACCTGGCGACCAACGGCAGCACCTCGTTCGGCTTCAACGCGAGCTGGAACAGCTCCAGCAACCCGGCTCCGACCAGCTTCACCCTCAACAACGTCGCCTGCACCGGCGGCACCACGCCGACCACCCCGCCGCCGGGGCCGGGTGGCTGCACCGCGACGGTGACGGTGAACCAGTGGACGGGTGGCTTCGTCGCGAACGTTCGGGTGACGGCCGGCTCGTCGGCCCTCAACGGCTGGACGGTGACGATCGCCCTGCCGTCGGGCGTGACGGTCACCAACGCCTGGAGCGCCGACCGCAGCGGTAACACCGGCACGACGAACTTCAGGAACGTGGCCTACAACGGCCAGGTCGGCGCCGGACAGTCCACGGAGTTCGGCTTCCAGGCCAACGGCACCGCAGGCACCCTGACCCCGACCTGCGCAGCGGGCTGACGCAGACACCGGCCGGTGTGGAGGGTGCCCGGAACCTCCGCACCGGCCGGCCCGCGCCCGGGGACGCCGTGGCTCCGTCAGTCGCCGGAGAAGCCCCAGAAGTAGATCTCCTGCGGCGCGCCCTGGGCGTCGTGCAGGACGGCGCAGCGCCCGAACCAGCTCCGCGTCTCGATTCCCTTGAGCACGCCCAGGTGCTCGCGGGTGAGTCGTTCGGTGCCGGTCAGGCGTCGCGCCTCGGCGGCGCTCACCGGCTCGACGGTGCCGAAGTCGGGCGTCTCGCCCTCGTTCAGGACGCGGTAGACGTCGAGGATCGAATGGGTGCCGGACTCCTGCACCGCCTCGTCGTCGAAGAGCTCCTTCATCGTGGCGGGACGGTCGGGGTAGTCGCTGGCCGCGTTGGGAACGTCCTCACCACCGGCCCACCAGTAGTCGCCCTCGGCGAAGACCCTGTCCCGTAGGGCGTCCAGCGCCTCGTCCAGGTCTGGCTGGTACGCGACGACGTAGCTCCACCCGGATGCGCCCACGACTGCCCCTCTCTCCCACGCGTCAACAGTGCCGGCACCGTAGCGGCGACCACCGACAGGCGGGAAAGACCGCTGCTAGCCGTCGATGCGGCTGATGTTGCGGATCTTGTTGGACGCGTCCAGGGCGGCCACCTTGTACGCCTCGGCGAGCGTCGGGTAGTTGAACACCGCGTCGATGAGGTAGTCGATCGTGCCCCCGCAGCCGATCACCGCCTGGCCGATGTGGACGATCTCGGTGGCGGCGGTGCCGAACACGTGCACCCCGAGCAGTCGGCCGTCGTCGGGGGAGACGAGAAGCTTCAACATGCCGTACGAGTCACCCACGATCTGGCCCCGGGCCAGCTCCCGATAGCGCGCGACGCCCACCTCGAACGGTGTCGAGCTGTCGGTCAGCTGCGCCTCGGTCTGCCCCACGAAACTGATCTCCGGGATCGTGTAGATGCCGATGGGTTGCAGGCCGTGCATCTCGCGGATCGGTTCGCCGCAGGCGTGCTGGGCGGCCAACCGACCCTGCTCCATCGAGGTGGACGCGAGCGCCGGAAAGCCGATCACGTCACCGACGGCGTAGATGTTGTCGACCGAGGTGCGGTAGTTGGCGTCGACACTGATCCGGCCCCGCCGGTCCGCCTGCAGCCCGGCGGCCTCCAGCGCCAGGTCGTCGGTCTGGCCCTGCCGGCCCGCCGAGTACATCACCGTGTCGGCGACGATCCTCTTGCCGCTCTTGAGGACGCACAGTGCTGCTGTCTGGTGCTTCTCCACCGCGGCGACCTCCTCGCCGAAGCGGAACGCCACGGACAGGTCGCGCAGGTGGTACTTGAGCGATTCGACGACCTCGTCGTCGCAGAAGTCGAGCATCCGGTCGCGGCGTTCCACGACTGTCACCTTCGTGCCGAGTGCGGCGAACATGGATGCGTACTCCATGCCGATCACGCCGGCACCGACCACCACCATGCTCCGGGGCACCGCCTGGAGGTTGATCACGCCGTCGGAGTCGACGATGGTGCGGTCGTCGAAGTCGACGCTGTCCGGGCGGGCCGGGCGGGTGCCGGCCGCGATGATGATTTTGTCGAAGGTCACTCTGGACTCGCGGCCGGAGCCGCCGTCGACCCAGATCGAGTGCGCGTCCGCGAAGCGCCCCGTTCCAGTGATCATCGCGACCCGGTTGCGGGCGAGCTGGTTGCGGATGACATCGGTCTGGCGGGCGATCACGTGCTGGGTGCGGGCGGCCAGGTCGCTGACCGTGATCTCCTCCTTGACCCGGTAGCTGCTGCCGTACAGGTCCCGCTGGCTCAGGCCGGTCAGGTAGAGCACGGCCTCGCGGAGCGTCTTGGACGGGACCGTGCCGGTGTTGATGCACACCCCGCCGATCATGTCGCGGCGGTCCACGATGCCGACCCGCCTGCCGAGCTTGGCGGCGGCGATCGCGGCCTTCTGCCCGCTGGGCCCGGAGCCCAGCACAACCAGGTCGTAGTCATACACGTGGGTCAGCGTCGCAAGATGTCGGGGCGCGCGCCAGAGTTGCGCCGCGAGCGTTACTCTTCCGCCACCACGCAGGCGCCGCCGTTCAACGTGACCTCCTGCGGCAGTTGCGTGCCGGTGGCGACCACGACCTAGCCGACGAGACGGCGTTCCCAGGCCCAGGCGGCGATCTCGACCCGGTTACGGGCCGGCAGCTTCGTCTGCACGCTGGCCAGATGGGTCTTGACGGTGCCGATGGCGATGAAGAGCCGGGCGGCGATCTCGGCGTTGGTCAGGCCCCGGGCGACGAGCTTGACGACGTCGAGTTCCCGCGGCGACAGCCCGGCGTCGCCGTACGCGGGAGCGGGCGAGCTGAGGTGCTCCAGCAGCCGTACCGTGATGGACGGGCTGATCAGCGCGTCACCCGACACGGCCGCGCGGACCGCCTCCACGAGCAGCGCCGGGCCGGAGTCCTTGAGCAGGAAGCCGCAGGCGCCGTTGGACAGCGCGGTGTGCACGTACTCGTCGAGGTCGAAGGTCGTCACCACGACGACCCGGATGGGGTCGGCGACACCCGGCCCGGCGAGCAGCCGCAGCGCTTCGAGGCCGTCGAGGCGTGGCATCCGGATGTCCAGCAGCACGACGTCCGGCCGCAGGCGCCGGGCCAGCTCGACGGCGGCGACGCCGTCGGCCGCCTCGCCGACCACCGCCATGTCCGGCTGCGCGCCGATGATCATGCCGAAGCCGGTACGGACCATCGCCTGGTCGTCGGCGATCAGCACCCGGATCACCGGGCCACCGCCGAGCGCAGCGGGAACGCGGCGTCGAGCACCCAGCCACCGGCGACGCCGGGCCCGGCGGTGATCGTGCCGCCGAGGGCGCGTACCCGCTCGGTGAGGCCGATCAGGCCGAAGCCGTGTCCCCGGGCCGGCGCGGTGCGCGGGGTCGCGCCGTCGTCGGCGACGCGGACCAGCAGCCAGTCCGGGGTACGACGCACGGACACGTTCACCGCCCGCGCGTCCGGTGCGTGCTGACGGGTGTTGGTCAGCCCCTCCATCACCACCCGGTACGCCGACGTCGACACCTCGACCGGCAGCCCGTCCAGGTCGCCGTCGACGTGCAGCCGCGCCGGCGCGTTCGCCGTTCCGTTGAACCCGGTCAACAGCGGCATCAGGTCGGTGACTCCGGCCAGCGGGGCCAGCGGCGCGTCCGGCGGGGCATCCGGGTTGCGCAGGATCCCGACCATCCGCCGCATCGAGGCCATCGTCTCGGCACCGGCCCGCTCGATCTGTTCCAGGGCGACGATCACCCGGCGCGGGTCCTGCTCGGCGACGAACCGGGCGCCCTGCGCCTGCACCACGATGCCGGTCACGTGGTGGGCGATGAAGTCGTGCAGGTCCCGGGCGAACTCGGCGCGCTGCTCGGCCCGGACCAGCGCGATCGCCCGCTCCCGACCGGCGGCGACGACGCGCAGGTAGAGCCCCACCCCGGCGGCGCCGGCCGCCGCGAGCGCCTGGAGCAGACCGAAGATCACGAGCAGGCTGTCGGTGCCGAGGCGCAGCGGCATCGCCGCGACGGCGAGCCCGGCGGCCACCGCGGCCCCCAGGGCGAGCCGGGGCGCGCCCCAGCGCGTCACCACGAACACCACCCCGATCAGCCCGGCCGACTCGGCGAGCCCCCAGCTGCGGGCGACCAGGATGCCGCCCCCGGAGAGGAACACCACCCCTGCGGTCACGGCCAGTGAGGCGGTGGCGAGTGCCAGCGCGGCTAGCGGCAGCCCGCGGGAACCCGGCCGGTGTACGGGCAGCCAGAGCGGCACCGTCGCCACCGCCAACCCCATCGGCACCACCAGCAGCAGGAGAGTGGCGATGCTGGAGTCATCCGCAGTGCTGGCCGCGAAGTCGAAGAGGGCGAGCAGGCCAAAGGCCATCAGGCCGGCGGCCTGGGCCAGGCGTACCCACCAACGTCGAAGATCCGGCGCGTTCATGATGACCCAGCGTAGCCAGCCGCGTGTTGGTGGAGATCAGCCGAAAGGCAGACCCGGCGGCGGCGATACCCGGCCCCGGACCGATGCGCCCACCCGCCGGTGGCGGCGACGCTTCCTCAGGTCACATCGCAGCCACTGGAGGAACAATGGCACCCCACGCCCCGCCGCAGACCACGCATGCCGCGGTCGCCGCCGTCGACCTGGTGAAGGTGTACGGCACCGGTGACACCGCGGTCCGTGCGCTGGACGGGGTCTCGGTCGGCTTCGGCCGCGCCGAGTTCACCGCGATCATGGGATCGTCCGGGTCCGGCAAGTCGACCCTCATGCACTGCCTCGCCGGCCTGGACACGGCGACCTCCGGCCGCGTCCTGCTCGGCGGGACGGAACTCACAGGTCAGTCCGACCGGACGCTGACCCGGGTGCGTCGCGACCGGATCGGGTTCGTCTTCCAGGCGTTCAACCTGCTGCCGCAGCTCACGGCCGCGCAGAACATCACCCTGCCGCTGGACCTCGCCGGCCGGGAGCCCGACCGGCAGCTGCTGGAGCACCTGGTGCGGGTGCTGGGCCTCGGCGACCGGCTGGGCCACCGGCCCAGCGAGCTGTCCGGTGGACAGCAGCAGCGGGTGGCGCTCGCGCGGGCGCTGGTGTCGCGGCCCGAGGTGGTCTTCGCCGACGAGCCGACCGGCAACCTCGACTCCCGCTCCGGGGCGGAGGTGCTCACCATCCTGCGCGAATCGGTACGCGACCTCGGCCAGACCGTCGTGATGGTCACCCACGACCCGATCGCCGCCGCGTACGCCGACCGGGTCGTCCTGCTCGCCGACGGGCGGGTCGCCGGCGAGATCGACAAGCCGGACCAGGGCTCCGTGACCGACGCGCTGCGTGAACTGGCGGCCCGCGCATGAGGGCGACAGTGCTGCGTACCCAGGTGAGCGCCGCCGCCCGCCGCCCCGGCCGGCTGATCCTGACCGGCCTGGCCATCCTGGTCGCCGCGTTCGTCGTCTTCGGCACCGTGCTCGTGCAGGAGATCACCGAACGGACCGTGCGGGACAACCTCAGCGGCACCCCGGCCGCCACCGACCTGGTGATCGGTGACAACGAGCAGCCGCCACCCACTGCGGCGGAGCTGCAGCGGGTCCGGGCCGTGCCCGGTGTGGCCGAGGCGGTGGGCCGGTCGTCGGTCGGTGTCTCCTTCGGCGAGGGGTACCTCAACCTCCAGGCCGACCCCGGTGTCGGCCCGCTGGCCACGGTGCACGTGATCGAGGGCAGCTACCCGGACCAGCCCGGCGAGATCGCGATCACCCCGCGTACCGCCGAGCGGCTCGGGCTCGCGGTCGGCGCCTCGACCAGCGGCACCGGCGGTGAACTCACCACGCCCGCCCGGCTCACCGTCACCGGCCTGGTCGACACCCCCGACGACGCCGGCCTGGACGCGTACGCGCCGGACAGCGTCGTGACCGCCTGGGCGCACCTGGACACCGTGCAGCGCATCGACGTTCGGGTGGCCTCCGGCGAGTCCGCCGAGTCCGTCCGCCAACGGGTGACCGCCGTGGTCGGCGCCGAGCAGCCGGTCCGCTCCGGGGCCGAGGTGCGCGAGGCCGAGGCCAACGAGGCCGCCGAGCAGGTCGGGAGACTCTTCGCGCTGGTCGGCGTGTTCGTCGCGATCGCTGTCATCGCCGCGGCGCTGGTGGTCACCTCGACCTTCCGCATCGTCTTCGCCCAGCGGATGCGGCACCTCGCGCTGCTGCGCGCGGTAGGTGCCGGGCGCGCGACCCTGGTGGGCGCGTTGACCGCCGAGGGAGCCCTGACCGGGCTGGTCGCCGGCGCCGTCGGGGTCGCTGGCGCGCTCGCCCTCGGGTACGCCCTGCCGGCGGTGTTGCGCACGGCAGGCATGGCGGTGTCGTCGCCCGGTCTGCCCCTCGCCGCGGCGGTCGCGGTGATCGTCGGCGCTGTCGTGATCACCGTCCTGGCAGTGCTGGCGCCGGCGCTCTCCGCCTCCCGGGTCTCCCCGCTGGAGGCGCTGCGCACGGCGAGCACCACCGCCGGCCAGCGCGGCATCGGAGCGCTCCGCCTCGGCGCGGGCCTGCTGCTGGCCGTGGGCGCGGTCCTGGCCGCCGTCGGGACGTGGCATCGGTTGCCGACGCCGGAACAGGAGTCGTACGACCCGACGGTGCCTCTGCTGCTGCTGGTCGGCTCCGGCGCGCTGGCGTTCTTCGCGCTGGTGGCCCTCGGTCCACTGCTGGTGCGGCCGGTGCTGGCCGTGGTGGGCTGGCCGCTGCGTCAGCTCGGCCCGCACGGCCGGCTGGCGGTCGGCGGGATCGGTGGTACGCCGCGCCGTGCCGCAGCGGTCTCCGTCGTGGTCGCGCTCGGGGTGACCCTGATCTCCGGGGTGGTCATCGGGGGCGCGTCGATGGGGGTGCTCGCCGATCGGGAGATGGCGCTCTCGGCGCCCACCGACTTCGAGGTCACCACGAACGGCGGAACGCTGCCGGCCTCGGTCGTGACCCGGGCCGAGACGGCACGCGGAGCCCTCGCCCGGGTGGTGCCGTACCGGCGGGTCGCCGACGTCACGCTGACACGCGGCGCCGACCGCCTCGGCGACGTCGAGTCCGGCTACCCGACGAGTGACCTGGACGTGGCCGCGTTGCCGACGACCCGGAGCCTGGACGTGGCGCAGGGCTCCCTTGCCGACCGTGGGCCGGGCCGCGTCGTGCTCGGCAGGTGGGTGGCCCGCGACACCGGCCTGCGGGCCGGCGACACCGCCGCGCTCGCCCTCGGCGGCAGGACCGTCGACGTACGCGTCGCCGCGGTCCTGCCCGACCACGGCCCGTTGCACGCCGGCATCCTGGCCGACCGCGGCGACCTCGACCGGCTCGGTGTGCCCACGGCGTACACCGGTCTGCTGGCCGACGCGGCGAGGTCCGGCGAGGACGGCCGCACGGCCGGGGTGCGGGCGCTGCGGCAGGCGATCCAGGGCAGCGAGGGGGTGGGGCTCTCGGTGCTCGCCGACGAGCGGGACCGCAACGACGAGGTGCTGGGCACCCTGGTCTGGATCGCGGTCGGCCTGGTCAGCCTCACCGTGTTGATCGCGGTCGTCGGCGTGGGGTCCACCACCGCGCTCTCGGTCGTGGAGCGCATCCGCGAGTCCGGTCTGCTCCGCGCGATCGGTCTGTCCCGGGTCGGCCTGCGCACCATGCTGACCGCCGAAGCCGGCCTCTACGGGGTGATCGGCGCGACCATCGGCCTGCTCCTCGGTGTCCCGTACGCGTGGCTGGCGGTGCGGACGCTCGGGATCAACGCACCCCTGACCGTGCCGGTGCTGTCGCTGGTCGGGCTGTTCCTGGTGCTTGTCGCGTTGACCGCGCTGGCCGGGGTGCTGCCGGCGCGGCGGGCGGCGCGGGTCAGCCCGGTGGTGGCGCTCGGGGTGGACGGCTGAACACGACAGTGGGTCGGCGCCGCGGCGCCGACCCACTGTCGCCAGGTCAGTTGGGGTTGTCGGCGTGGGTCAGCGTCTCCCAGGCGACGAAGAGGTTGTTGGTGCCGGCCGGCCGCTGCTGCAGCGTGAGGGTCTGCGTGTTGGTCATGAGGTTGCCCAACCGGTTGCTCATCGCGTTGAAGCCGACCTCGGTGATCGGGCCGAGGCCACGGGTGAGGCTGCCGCCGCAGAGCCAGGAGGGCGGCGCCTCGCCGAGCTGGTAGCGCGAGTGGAAGCCGAGCGCCTGCCGCAGCCGCTCACCGACCTGGGGGTAGAGGTCCCGCCCCTGGATCCGGGAGGTCTCGGCGACGTGCGAGATGGCCGAGATCCCGTACCCGGTGTGGACGAAGTCCCGGCAGGTCTCCTGCGCGAGGCCGGCGACGAACGTGGACTGGCCCTGCCAGTAGCCGATGATCTCGGAGCTGGTGTCCAGGCCGCTGCCGGGCACCGTGTACGGCAGCGCGCCGTCGCTGGGCAGGTAGACGAAGGCCCGGGCGCGGTTGAGGAAGCGGGTGACCGCCGCGTCGTAGGCGGTACGGTCCTCCAGGAAGACGGCGATGCCGACCGCGGCCTCCATCATTGTCAGTTCTCAGTTGCCGTTGCTGTTCGACCCGTTGCGGACGACCGGCAGGTAGACCGTACGCAGCATGGTGGCGAACCGGTTGGCGTTGGGCCAGCTGGTGTACGTGTACTTGATGATCTCGGCTGCTCGGGGCCAGGCCGAGGCGGCCCAGCCGGTCTGCAACGGCGCGTTGCTGCCGGTGTGCGAGGTGATCGTCGCGGACCAGGCGTCCATGATCTGGATCGACTTCTGCGCGTACCGGGCGTCGCCGGTGAGATACCAGGCGAGCGCGTCGGTGTACGCGGCGATGGCGTCCTCGCGTTCGTCGGTGCAGCCGTTGTTCGGGTTGGAGTACGACCCACACTCGACGACCGCGCGGGGCGCCGGGGTACGCGACAGCGAGGCGTACCGGCTGCTCATCATCTGGTTGTAGGCGGCCGCCCACGGTTGTGCGCCGGCCTGCACCCGCCCCCGGACGAAGTCGAGCTGGCCCCGGCTGACCAGGACGCCGGGGTGGGTGAAGCCGCCCGAGGACGGCGGTGGGGTGCCGCCGCCGGTGGGCAGTGTCCAGGTCTGGTTGGCGGTGCCGGTGCAGCTCCAGATCTGTAGCGGCGTCCCGTCGGCGGAGCTGGGGCCGGTCGCGTCGAGGCACTTGCCGGAGGTGGGGTTGACCAGCTGCCCGGCGCTGGCCGACCACTGCTGCGCGCCGGTGCCGTTGCAGTCGTAGATCTGCACCCGCGCGCCGTTGGCGGTGCTGGCGGCGGCGATGTTGAGGCATTTGCCCAGCGCCCTGATGGTGCCGTCGTCGCCCACCGTCCACTGTTGCGCGGTCGAGCCGTTGCAGGTGTAGAGCTGCACCGGTGTGGCGTTGGCCGGGTTGGCGGCGGCCACGTCGACGCACTTGCCGCCGTATCCGGTGATCGCGCCCGTCGTGGCGGCGGTCGCGGCGGGGGCGCCGACGACCAGGCCGGTCGGTACGGCGAGCAGGGCCGCGGCGAGGGCGGCGGTCAACCTGATGCGGGCAGGGCGGGGTGTGGGCCCGGCCATTCGTCGCGCCATGTCGGAGTCCTTCCGGGCGGCGAAACAACTGTAAAGTCTGTTAATCATTACAGCCACGTGCATCGATATCAATGTCTTCGCCGCACTTGCCGCCGTCATGGATGCATCGTCGCTCCCTTGAGGACCTTGTCCACGACGGTGCGCCCCGCGTGCAGGGCCAACCCCACCAGGTCGAGCTTCTCCCGGCCGACCGCCTGCACGGCGGCCCGGTTGTCCCGGTCGTTGCCGGTGGCGAACAGCTCGGACGTGAACACCGCGAGCCGCAGCCCGCGAGCGAGAGCCCGCGAGTGCGCGTTTGTCAGGGTCGCCCGGTCGCCGGCGAAGACCAGCACCGGCTGGCCGAACATCGACAGGTACGCCGTACCGTCCGCGTCGCGGTACTCCTCGCCGAGCAGCTCCGGCTCGGCGTGCGCGATGCCACTGACCAGGAAGGCGGTGACGTTGAGTCGCTGCCAGCCGACCAGGTCGTTGCGGAGCAGCACGGCGATCTTGGTGGGAAAGCGGATCGGTTCGGTCATGGCGTCGAGCCTGCCGGTGCCGACACCCACCGGTCTTGTACGTTCTTAGCGTGGCCACCCGCCCGGCCGGCTCGCAGGTCAGCGCGTGGCGACCCGCCGTCGCCGGGGTCGCCGAGGTCTTCCACGCCCATTTCGTGGACCACGCGTACCCACGGCACGTCCACGACGTGTGGACGCTGCTGATCGTCGACGACGGCGCGGTCCGCTTCGACCTCGACCGGCACCGGCACGGCGCGCTGCGCACGTCGGTCACCCTGCTGCCGCCGTACGTGCCGCACGACGGCCGCTCCGCCACGGCGAGCGGCTTTCGCAAACGGGTCCTGTACCTCGACACCTCGGCCCTCGCCCCCGACCTGGTCGGCCGGGCGGTGGACGAACCGGACCTGGCCGATCCGCGTCTGCGGGACCGGATCCACCACCTGCACCACGTGCTCGCCACGCCGGGTGAGGAGTTCGAGGCCGAGAGCCGACTCGCGCTCATCCTGGACCGGCTGCGCGCGCAACTCTGCGGACGGGCGCCGGTCAGCACCGCGCCGGGGGTGCCCGGCCTCGCCGACCGGCTACGTGAGCTGCTGGACGCCCGGACCGTCGACGGCGTCACACTGCGCGAGGCCGCCGAGCTGCTGCACGCCCACCCGACCCACCTGGTCCGGGCCTTCACACGCGCACACGGGCTGCCACCGCACTCGTACCTGACCGGTCGCCGGGTCGAGCTGGCGCGTCGCCTGCTCCTCGCGGGTCAGCGCCCCGCCGAGGCCGCCACAGCCGCCGGGTTCTTCGACCAGGCGCACCTGAGCCGGCACTTCCGGCGCTTTTTGGGCGTCAGCCCGGCCCGCTACCCGGCGGCCCCCGGGTTCAGAGGCGCCGACCGCCGATGACCGCGAGCAGCCGCAGCTTCTCGTCGCTCTCCGAGCCGGGCACGGCGGTGAAGTTGGGCGGGGGTGTCGTGCATCCGGTCGAGGCTCAGAGCGCGAGGACGATACGGCCGCCGGCGGTGCCGGAGTCCTGGCGTTCCCAGGCGTCGGCGACCGAGTCGAACGGCACGATCTCGTGGTCGACGGTGAGCCGGCCGGCCGCGGCGTGCCCGGCCACCAGCGCCAGCGACGCCGCCCGATCGTCGGTCGACAGGCCGTTGTTGGTGTAGCCGACCATGCGCAGCGACCCGCCGCGCAGCACGGCCGACTCGATCGGCGCGGTCGCGCCGGCCGCGCTGCCCAGGTTGACCAGGCGGCCACCGGGGCGCAGCACCCGCAGCGCCGCCGCGGCCGGCACACCGAACACCGGATCGAGGACGAGGTCGACCGGGCCGTCGGCGCCGTCCCGCAGCCGCTCGGCCATCGACGCGACGTCGTCGCCGGGGAGCAGCGGGATCGCGACCGCCGCGCCGAGCTCCTCGGCACGGGACCGCGCCGCCGCCGAGCGGGCCACCGCGACGACCCGGCGGGCCCCGCCGAGCAGGGCCAGCTGGATGGCCGCCTGGCCGACCACACCACCGGCGCCGAGCACGACGACCTGGTCGCCGGCCGCCAGGCCACCGGCGTACGTCAGGGCGGCGTGCGCGGCGACGGCGGAGAGGCCCAGGGCCGCGAGCAGGGTCAGCGGTACGCCGGTCGGCAGCGTCACCACGTCGGCGGCGGGCACCGCGACAGTTGTCGCCATGCTGCCGTCCACCCCGGACCGCATCCCGGCCGACGTGCCGAACCAGACGGGCGTGCCGTCGACGAGACGGCCGACGCCCTGCACACCCGGCACGTACGGGGTGGCCGGCGTGCCGAAGTAGCTGGTGCCGCTGGCACAGAGCACGTCCAGCGGGGTGATCGGCACGGCCTCGACGGTGACCGTCAGTTCGCCGTCGGCCAGCTCGGGGGCTGGCCGCTCGACGACCGTCGGTGGGGCGCCGCAGGTGGTGAGCAGGGCCGCGCGGATCACGTCGCGATGTCCGGGTAGGGCATCGAGATGTGGGCCAGCCGCGCGCCGTACGACTTCTGGTACTCCAGCGGCTCGGTGTTGTCCCGCTCGAAGAGGGCGATGAAGAGGGTCAGGGTGAGGAACGGGTGCGCCCCCAACTCGAAGAGCTTCACGTGGTCGTGGTTGGCCAACGCCTCCCGCTCCGCGTCGTCGAAGCGCAGCCAGGTGCTCGCCTCGCCGGTGTGGCAGTTCAGCACCGTGTTGGCGCACTCGGCCTCCCACCAGGCGACCAGCTCGCGCGGCTCGCTGCGGTAGCGCTCGACCAGCTCGGGGTCCCGGTCGACCATGAACAGGAACTTGTTCAGCAGGTACTTGCTCACGCCGCTGCTCCGTTCGGGTACCAGGTGAAGTACGCCTCCATGGTGTGGAACAGGTCGAGGGTGTCGACGTAGTCGGCCTTCACGCCCGCGCCGGCCACACCCATCATCAGCATGAAGTCCATGAAGCCGTGGGTGGCGTTGCCGGGCGAGTGCAGGCTGTCCAGGGTGACCTCGCGCAGGCACCCGTCGAGGTCCCCGTTGGCGATCCACTCGACGGCCCGCCTGTCGAACTCCGGGTCCGGGCCGTGCGGGCCGAACTGCCGGGGGCCGCCCAGCTCGAGCGAGAGGTGACCGGTGCCGATGACGGCCACCCGCAGGTGCGACGGCCAGGACTCGACTATCTCCCGGATGGCCGCACCGAGCTGGACGAAGCGCTTCGGCTGCGGCAGCGGCGGAGCGAAGATGTTCGTGTAGATCGGCACGATCGGCAGGTCGGCCTCGGGCCGCAGCGTGATGATCGGGCAGGTGATGCTGTGGTCGATGCGCAGCTCGTTGCTGAACGCCAGGTCGAAACCGGAGTCCAGGCCCGCCCGCAGGATGTGCGCGGACAGGTCCTCCTGGCCGGTGAGCAGCATCCGCGGCAGCCCGAACTCGCGTTCCTCGTTGTACCAGTTGGCGTCGTAGAAGGGCGCCTTGCCGACCAGGAACTGCGGCATGTTGTCCAACCAGAGCTGGTGGAAGTGGTCGGAGCCGACCATCACCAGCACGTCGGGTCGGGCCCGGGTCAACGTCTCCCGGAAGGCCAGGATCTTGCGGGTCCACTCGTCGGCGAACGGTGGCCGGTCCTCGCCGGTCGCGGTGCTGGCCCGGTAGTAGAAGGGGTGGTGGGTGGAGGCGATGACCGCGACGATGGAGGCCATTCCCACTCCTTTCGGGGGCGGAAGAGGGGGAGTCAGGGTTCGTAGACGGCGTTGCGGTCCACGGTGCGGTAGATGTCCATGCCGAGCGGCCGACGTCGCTCCTCGGCGAGGTGCCCGAGCAGCCCCGCCGCGCGGGCCAGCAGGGCGAAGCCGCGCAGCATCTCGACGGGGAGGCCGAGGTCGGCGAGCGCCGCGCCGCACACCCCGGCGCCGTTGAGCGGCAGGGTACGACCGAGCACCTGCGGGTGTACGCGGCCGATCGCCTCGAACAAGCGCAGGTGCGGGCCGTGCAGACCCTCCTCGGTGGCGATCCGGATCAGCACGGGGGTGCGCGGGTCCTGGTCCTTGTGCACGGGGTGCCCGAGGCCGGGGACCAGCCGGCGCTCCCGCTTCGCCCGGGTGACGGCGTCGAGGGCCAGCGCGTCGTAGTCGGTCACGTCGCCGGCCTGCGCGAGCGTGTCGGCGAGGAACCGTCCACAGTCCTCGGTGACGCCGAGGAAGCGGGAGCCGCCGCCGAGCAGCCCGGCGGCGAGCGCGCCCTGCAACGACTCGGGCGCGGACAGGTACGTCAGTCGGGCCGCGATGGCCGTCGGGGTGAAGCCGTGGTCGGCGAGCGCCACCAGCACCGCCTCGAAGACCCGTACCTCACCCGGGGTGGGTCGGCGGCCGGCGACCAGCCAGTACGCCAGCTCGCCGAAGCCGACAGTGCCCATCAGGTCGGCGGCCAGGTCCTGCCCGAGCAGGGAGATGGTGGTGGGGTCGGAGGTGCCGATCCCGGTGGGGAAGCTCAGCTCTTCAGCCACGCGCGGATCTCCTCGCCGTGTTCGTCGAGCCCGGGCGGCGGCAGCTCGTACCGGGCCGGGGTGTCGGAGAAGGTGATCGGGTTACGGACACCGGGCACGGCGTCGACGGTGACGACCGGGTCGAGCCCCAGCTCCTCGGCGAGGGCCACGCCGCCGTCGATGGTGTTGATCGGCGCGCAGGGGACACCGGCGGCGAGCAGGTCCCGGAACCACTCGTCCTTGGTCCGCTTGGCGAGCCGTTCGACAAGCAGGGGCCGCAGCTCCTCCCGGTTGGCGGTGCGGTCCTGGTTGCGGCCGAAACGCCTGTCGTCCGGCAGGCCGGGCAGGTCGAGCACCTGGCAGAGCTTGCGGAACTGCCCGTCGTTGCCGGCGATGACGATCAGCTCGCCGTCGGCGGTGGGCAGTGGCTCGTACGGGAAGAGGCTGGGGTGCGCGTTGCCCATCCGGAACGGGACGGTGCCGCCGGCGACGTAGCCACTGGAGTGGTTGACCAGGCCGGACAGCGCCGAGCTGAGCAGGTTGACCTCGACGTGCTGTCCGCGTCCGGTCTCTCCACGATGGTGCAGGGCGGCGAGGATGCCGATGCTCGCGTGCAGCCCCGCCATCACGTCGAAGACCGAGATCCCGGCCCGGTACGGCGAGCCGTCCGGGTCGCCGGTGAGGCTCATCAGGCCGGAGATCGCCTGCACCATCAGGTCGTAGCCGGGGAAGTCCCGGCCGGCGCCGGTGCCGAAGCCGCTGATGCTCGCGTACACGATCTTCTCGTTGTTCGCGGTGACGGTGTCGTAGTCGAGGCCGAACCGGGCGAGGCCGCCGGGTCGGAAGTTCTCGATCAGCACGTCGGCGCGGCGGGCCAGCTCCTGGGCGGCGGCCAGGTCGTCCGGCTGTTTGAGGTCCAGGGCGACCGACCGCTTGTTGCGGTTGATGCCGAGGTAGTACGTCGAGACGCCGTCGCGGGTGGGTGGCATCCAGGTGCGGGTGTCGTCGCCGCCCGGGCTCTCCACTTTGATCACCTGTGCGCCCAGGTCCGCCAGGAGCATCGTCGCGTACGGCCCGGCGAGGATCCGGGAGAAGTCCGCGACGAGCAGGCCGGCCAGCGGCCCGGTCGATTGCTGCACCATGTTTCCGCCCGTTCTACGGACACCTGTCCGCCGAACCAGCTTGCGACACCACGCGGGCACTGTCAACGGGCACTTCATCGCGACGACCCACCCTCTTGACATGAATCGTGACCGGGACCACACTTGCGCCACTCGGGCTGGCCGCACAGCGGACAATAGTCCGGATCCCTCGTACCCGGAGAGGAATGGGTGGCGATGAGCGCAACCGACCGGCCGGTGATCTTCCGCAACGGCCTGGTTCTCACCATGGACGACGCCCACACGGTGCTGCCCGGCGCCGACGTGCTGGTCGTCGGCGACCGGATCGCGGAGGTCGGCGTCGGTCTCACCGCGCCCGACGACGCCCTGGAGATCGACGCGACCGACGGCATTCTCATGCCGGGCATGGTCGACACCCACCGGCACATGTGGCAGACCGCAATGCGCGGGTACGGCGCCGACTGGACGCTGACGCAGTACTTCGTCTGGTACTACCTCGAATCCGGCAAGCTGTTCAGCCCCGAGGACGTGTACGCGGGAAACCTGCTCGGTGCCATCGAGGCGATCGACGCCGGCGTGACCACCACTGTCGACTGGTCACACGGCCTGCAGACGCCCGATCACGCGGACGCTGCCGTCGACGCCCTCGAAGCGGTGCCGGGCCGGTTCGTGCTGGCCTACGGCAACATCCAGCAGGGGCCGTGGGAGTGGGCCACCTCGCCGGAGTTCCGCGACTTCCACCGCCGGCGGATCGACGGCGGCAAGCTGGCCGGCTTCCAGATGGCGTTCGACGTCACCGGCGACCCCGCGTTCCCCGAGCGGGCCGCGTTCGAGGTGGCCCGGGAGTTGGGCGCCGCGGTGACCACGCACGCCGGCGTGTGGGGCGCCACCAACGACGACGGCATCCGGCTCATGCACGAGGGCGGCTTCATGACCCCGTCGACCGTGTACGTGCACGCGGCCACGCTCACCCACGACTCGTACAACCGGATCGCCGCGACCGGCGGCTCCGTCTCCGTCTCCACCGAGAGCGAGCAGAGCGCCGGGCAGGGGTACCCGCCCACCTGGCAGTTGCGCCACCACGACATTCCGGTGTCGCTGTCGATGGACACCAGCGTGTGGTGGAGCGGTGACCTCTTCTCGGCGATGCGGAGCACGCTCGGCGCCGACCGCTCCCGCGAGCACCTGGAGGCGCACGCCAAGCAGGAGACCATCACCCACTGTCACCTGCGCGCCGAACAGGTCGTCGAGTGGGCCACCCGAGGCGGCGCCCGTGCCCTCGGCATGGACTCCACGGTCGGTGCCCTCACCGCCGGCCGGCAGGCCGACGTGGTGCTGATCAAGAACGACGCCTCTCCGGTGATGTTCCCGATCCTGAACCCGCACGGTCACGTCGTCTTCCAGGCCCAGCGCGGCGACGTGCACACCGTGCTGGTGGGTGGCCGGGTCGTGAAGCGGGACGGCCGCCTCGTCGGTGTCGACCTGGCCGCCGCGCGGGCCCGGGTGGCGGCGACCATCGACCACCTGCGCGAGGCGATGGGGGAGGAGGCGTGGCAGCGTGGCATGAACCCGGACGTCCCGGAGACCGCCATCCTGGAGAACCCGTACCAGTACACCGAGTGGGACGCCGGCTCGGCCCAATGGAAGCATTAGGACATGAGTGACAACGGAAGGGGCGCCGGGCCCGACTTCATCGAGGCTCTCGCCCGTGGCCTCGACGTCCTGCGCTCCTTCCGTCCCGCCTGCCCGTCGATGACGCTCAGTGAGATCGCCGCCGCCACCGGCCTGGCCCGGCCCACCGTCCGACGCATCCTCATCACGCTCGAGTCGCTGGGCTACGTCCGCGCGGTCGGCCGTGGCCACGCCCTCACCCCGCGCGTCCTGGAGCTGGGGATGGCGTACGTCAACGCGCTGAACATGTGGGACGTGGCCCGCCCGCACATGGAGAAGCTCGTCGCGCAGACCAACGAGTCGACCTCGATGGCCCAGCTCGACGGCAGCGACATCGTCTACGTCGCCCGGGTGGCCGTCCCGAAGATCGTCACGCTCGGTGTCACCATCGGCACCCGCTTCCCGGCTCCCGCGACGTCGATGGGCAAGGTGCTGCTCGCGGCCCTGCCGCCGGAGGCTCTGGCCGCAGTGCTCGCTGAGCCGACGCGCTCCGGCATCACGCCACGCTGGCAGCCCTCGCCGGGCGAACTCGACGCGGTGCTGCGGGAGGTTCGGGCGAAGGGCTGGGCACTCGCCGACCAGGACCTGGCCCCGGGGATCCGGTCCGTCGCCACCGGCGTGCGCGACGGCGACGGGCGGGTCGTCGCGGCGATCAACGTGACCGTGCACGCGGCCGAGACCTCCCTGGACACGTTGGTCGACGACCATCTGCCCCTGCTGCTCCGCGCGGCCGCGGACATCGGGCACGACTGGGCGCTGACGGCCGCCGTGCCGGTGGTCACCGTCTGAGGGTCACCGCCCCGGACCGTGCGCCGGGGCTGGCAGCCCCCCTCGCCTGCGCTCTCCGGCTCTGCGCTCTCCGGCTCTGGGCCCTTCGGCTCTGCGCCCTCCGCGTGGGTCTCGCAGGCCCCAACCTCTCGCTGTGGGCCCTTTGCTCTGCTTACCTCCGTGCGCCAGGGCGGGCGGGGTGCCGCAGTGTCGCATGGAGGTAAGCAGAGCAAAGGGTGTCGTCAGGGGGTGGGCCCCCGAACCGGGGCCACGTTGCGCCTCCACACGGGCACTGCTCTGCCAACTCTTCGCCGGTGGCCTCGGGCGACTCCCAGGCTGATCGACACACCGACGATTGGTCGTAATCGCACGGCCGTTCGGATGCGGGAGCGGGTGGTCACGAAATCCGGCGGCGAACCGTCACAACTGGCGGTTACTCTGCCTCCGCGCGTCGTTGCCCCGGTGCGACGCGCCCCGCGCCTGGTCGGCGCGGCATCGCCGCCACCGCCCACCACAGGCCGGCTCATACGACTTCAGGAGTGTTTGTGACACAGCAATCCGTCGCGACATCGGACAAACTCGACGCCGCGGTGCTCAAGGTGGCCGGCGTCGTGGTCCTCGGCGCGATCATGTCGATCCTCGACGTGACGGTGGTCAGCGTCGCGCTGCCCACGTTCCAGACCGAGTTCGACGCGTCCTACGCCCGCGTCGCGTGGACGATGACCGCCTACACCCTCGCCCTGGCCACCGTGATCCCGCTCAGCGGTTGGGCGGCCGACCGGTTCGGCACCAAACGCCTCTACATGGTGGCGCTGGCGCTGTTCACCATCGGGTCCGGGCTCTGCGCCACCGCCGACACGATCGGCGAGCTGATCGGCTACCGCGTGTTGCAGGGCCTCGGCGGCGGCATGCTCATGCCGCTGGGCATGACCATCATGACCCGCGCGGCCGGGCCGCACCGGATCGGCCGGCTGATGGCCGTCCTCGGCATCCCGATGCTGCTCGGGCCGATCGGCGGCCCGATCCTCGGCGGCTGGCTGATCGACACCGCGAGCTGGCACTGGATCTTCCTGATCAACCTGCCGATCGGTGTCGTGGCGCTCATCTACGCGCAGCTCGCGCTGCCGAAGGACGCTCCCGAGCCGTCCGAGTCGTTCGACTTCGTCGGCATGCTCATGCTCTCGCCGGGCCTCGCGCTGTTCCTGTACGGCGTCTCGTCACTGCCGGAGGCGGGCACCTTCACCGAGGCCAAGGTGTGGGCCCCGATGCTGGTGGGTGGCGCGCTGGTGGTGGCGTTCGTGCTCTACTCGTTCAAGCCCCGGCACCCGCTGCTCGACCTGCGGCTGTTCCGCAACCGCAACCTCACCATCGCGTCGGTGACGCTGTTCGTGTTCATCATCGCGTTCATGGGCGCCGGCCTGCTGTTCCCGAGCTACTTCCTGCAGGTGCGCGGCGAATCCACGTTGGCCGCCGGCCTGCTGATGGCCCCGCAGGGCATCGGCGCGATGATCACCATGCCGATCGCCGGCACGCTTGCCGACCGGGTGCCGATCGGGCGTACCGTCCCGTTCGCGTTGGCCCTCATCGTGGCCGGGTTCTTCAGCTTCACCCAGGTCGACCCGCAGACCTCGTACTGGCTGCTCGGTGGGTCGCTGTTCGTGATGGGCCTGGGCATGGGCGGCACCATGATGCCGATCATGACCTCGGCGCTGCGGACCTTGCAGGCCCAGGAGGTGGCCCGCGGCTCGACGCTTGTCAACATCCTCCAGCAGATCGGCGGGTCGGTCGGCGCCGCCGTCATGTCGGTGATCCTCACCAACGAGCTGAACGGCTCCCGGCCGATCCCCGGCGCGGTGGACCCGAGCGGCAAGCCGATCACCGAGGCCGGGCTGGCCATCGCCGCCCAGCAGCGACCGGAACTGCTCCAGCAGACGCCTGTGGATCCGTCGCTCATCGAACGCGGGCTCAACTTCGCCGCCACGGCGTTCGCCCACACGTTCTGGGTCGCGTTCGCGCTGGTCGTGCTCACGTTCATCCCGGCCGCCCTGCTGCCGCGCCGGCGTCCCCCGGCGCAGCTCGACGACCAGGAGGTCGAGCAGCTCAAGACGCCCATCGCCATGCACTGAGCGTCCCGCCGCGCTCAGCTCCCGGTGCGGGGCTGGGCGCGGCGGTTCGGGGTCAGCGCAGCGGACCGTCGCCGGGCCCGTTCGGGTCGTCGACCAGGTGGATCGCCGCTTCCTCGGCGCTGGCGGCGCCCGCGTCGATCCCGACGTCCCAGGCCACCGACTCGGCCTCGTCGTCCTCGCGGACACCCTCGTCGTGGGCGACGAGACGACCCGCGCGCCTCTCGGCCTCGTACCCCCGTCGGGTCAGCTCGTCCTCGTCGTCGCCGCCCTCGGCGTACGGGTCGACGTCCGGCTCCTCCTGGGCGAGGTGCTGCTCCAGGGACTCCCCGGCCCGCTCCTCGGCGGGGGTGGTGCCGAACCGGTTCGCCGCCGTCCAGTGGTCCTCGGCCACGATGCCGGTGTCGAGCGGGTCGCCGACCCGGTCGTCGTCCAGAGTGTCGGAGGCGTCCAGGACGCCGTCGTCCTCGGCCACGTTCCACTCGTCGACGGAATCCATCCGCTCGGTCTGGCTCACGGCGGTCTCTCCTTCGTCACGGCGCAGCGAAGTGCCAAGCCTATGACCGTGCAACGCCGCCGCCTCCCGAGGCGTGCCCGCTGTGACGAACGGACCTCGGCGGCGGCGTACGGGGTCAGCGCCGCAGCAGCTCCGCCACGGCCTCGGTGAACTCCGCCGGCTGCTAGACGGCCGCGATCTCCTCGTACGACGAGGCGTCGCTGAAGTACCGCAGCAGGGTGACGAGCCGGTCGGATTCGGACAGCTGCCCGACGGCGTGCCACACCCAGTCCCGCAGGACGGTCCGGTCCAGCGCCTCCTCGGGGGTTGGGGGTGGTGGAGGGCGGCGTGAACCATTCCGGCTCGGCGACGGAAACCGGCCGGGGACCGCGCAGCGTCATGCGGGCGTTGTTGCGCACGATCGTGCGCAGCCACGGGCCGATCGCGGCGGGGTCGCGGACCTCACCGATGCGCCGCACCGCTACCACCATCGCGTCCTGCACCGCGTCCTCGGCGTCCGGCCCGTAGCCGAGGAGGCTCAGCGCGACGGCCCGCATCCCGGCCTCGTGGCGGGCCAGCAGCACACCGAGCGCCCCCGCGTCTCCGGCCTGCGCGAGCAGGACCAGATCGGCGTCACCGTGCGTCACGTGTACGTCCTCCCGCGCGTCCCGGGTCACCCTTTATGCAGGGCTCCGGGCGTTTTCCGGGTGCCCACCCACGCGTACCAGCCTACGACGGGTGACTGCGCCGTCCGATGGGCCGGTGCGGCTGCTGCCCTACTTCGTCGACCCTCGGCACGGTCGGTGTCGGCCCGCGCGCCTGAGCCAGGCACGATGAGGCGGTGCACATCGAACCGGTCGATTGCTCGCCCCGACAGGCGTTCTCCTGGGCGGTCCTGCGTCAACGCTGGGAGGACCTCACGTTCCTGCACTGGGCCGTCGATCCGGCACTCGTCGCACCGCTGCTGCCGGCGGGGACCCGTCCGGACACCCTGGACGGTGTCAGCTACGTCGGGCTCATCGGCTTCCGGATGGTCGGGCTGGGCCTCGGTCGCGGCCCCGGCGTCCCGTACTTCGGCACCTTCGCAGAGACAAACGTCCGGCTCTACTCGGTCGACGACACCGGCCGCCGGGCGGTCGTGTTCCGCTCACTCGACGCGTCCCGCCTGGTGCCGGTGCTTGTGGCGCGGGTGACGCTGCGTCTGCCGTACCTCTGGTCGTCGATGCGGTTGGACCGCGACGGCGATTTGCGCACCTACCGGTGCCGGCGTCGCTGGCCCGGCCCGGCGGGTACGACGAGCCGGATGGTGGTGCGGGTGGGGGAGCGGATCGACGATCCAACGCCCCTTGAGCATTTCGTCACCGCCCGCTGGGGGCTGCACACCCGGGGGTACGGGCGCACGCTGCACCTGCCGAACTGGCATCCGCGCTGGCCCCTGCACCGGGCCGAGGTGCTGCACCTGGACGACGAGCTGGTCGCCGCCGCCGGGTTGCCGGCACCGGTCGGGCCGCCGGTCAGCGTGCTGTACTCGCCGGGTGTCGGGGTGGTGTTCGGTACGCCGGTGGCGGCCCGGCCGGACGGTGCCGGGCCGCCGGGCACTCAGTAGCGACCGCCCTCGGGCGTGGGGAGCGCGTCCAGGTCGGCCAGGTCCTCGGCGCTGAGCCGCACGTCGCCGGCCGCGCAGTTGTCCACCAGGTACTTCGGGGTCTTGGTGCCGGGGATCGGGATGACGTGGCGTCCCTGGGCGACGACCCACGCGAGGGCTACCTGCGCGGGGCTGACCCCGGCCCGGTCGGCGATCTCGCGGACCCGCGCGACGATGGCGAGGTTGGCCCGCAACGCGTCCTGCTGGAAGCGCGGCAGGCCCCGGCGGAAGTCGTCGGCCGGCAGGTCGTCGAACGAGGTGAACCGGCCGGTGAGGAACCCCCGACCCAGCGGCGAGAACGGCAGGAAGGCGATGCCCTGCTCGGCGCAGTACGGCAGCACCTCGGTCAGCGGGTCGCGGGTCCACAGCGACAGCTCGGACTGCACCGACGCCACCGGGTGCACCGCCTGGGCCCGGACGATCTGGGTCACGCTCACCTCGGACAGGCCGATCTGCCGCGCCTTGCCCGCCGCCACGACCTCCGCCATCGCACCCCAGGACTCCTCGACGGGCACGTCCGGGTCGACCCGGTGCAACTGGTAGAGGTCGACGTGGTCGGTGCCGAGTCGGCGCAGGCTGGCGTCGATCGCCGCGCGGATGTGCTCGGGGCGCCCGTTGTTGCCGATCTTCGGTGAGTTGCCGGGGCCGCCGGCCGGGGAGGTCGCCACCAGCCCGACCTTCGTCGCCAGGACGGCCCGTTCCCGGTGGCCGTCGGCCAGCGCCCGGCCGACCAGCTCCTCGTTTGTGTACGGCCCGTACACGTCGGCCGTGTCGATCAGGGTGGCGCCCAGGTCGAGGGCCTGCCGGATCACCGAGATCGAGGTGTCGTCGTCGCGGGGGCCGCTGATGTCGTATCCGTGGGTCATGCCCATGCACCCGAGACCGATGATGCCGACCTCGGGGCCCGCACTGCCCAGCGTGGTGGTTCGCATGCGCCCTACGCTACGACCGATGCCCCAGCCCGATGTTCTCTGCTCCGAGCCGCTCAGCCGGTAGGCGTCGATTCGCCCTCGTTGCCGGGGATGCCCGGTGGACGCCCCTAGAATCGATAACCTTGACTGCCGGCGGTGAGGTGTCGCAGGTGGCCGGCGCGAAGGGGGTGCGGGAATTGGGACCGGACGAGCGGGGAAGGCTGTTCGAGCGGGCGCGCGAGTTGTCGCAGCGGCAGGACGCCTGGGCGGAGGCCGACCGCCTGTGGGTGCGGGTGATCGACGCCTACCGGCAGGCGGTGCGCGACCCGGGTCGGGCCGACCGCCGCGACCACCAGCAGTTGGCGCGGGCGCTGTGGCGACGCGGAATGCTGCTGTCCGCGCGTGGTCGGTCCGCCGAGGGGATGGCCCCCGGCGGCGAGGCGGTCGCCATCTTCGAGCGGGTGTACGACGCGGTGGCGGCCGAGGGTGGGAACGTGACCGCCGCGCCCCGGGACGACGCGCTCGCGGAACTGGTCACCGCGCTTGTGGATCTCGCCGAGATCGCGTTCTCCGCCGGTCAGCCCGCCACCCGCCGGGACCTGCTGGACCGGGCGGTGGCGGTGGGTCTGACCTCGGCCGGCGATCCGCCGTCCGCCGGGCCGCGCACCCGGGAGGCGATGGGTACGGCCTACCACAACCAGGCGACGGCGCTGCTGCACAGGCACCTCACCCGGCCGTCGTCGGCGGACGGCGCCCAGGAGGCGGCGCTGGCGGCGTCGCGGGCCTGCGAGCTGCGGCAGGGGCTGCTCGACCTGGCGCGCCCGCTGACCTTCTGGGAGATGGCCAACACCTATGGGGTGTACGCGCAGTGCCTGGTCCTGATCGGCGACCTCGACCGGGCGGCCATGGTGCTGGCGATGGGCAACCGGTTCGTGGAGACGCTGGGCCCGGCCGCCGAGGTGCCCGCCCAGAAGTTGCGGATCGCGGCCGAGATGCTGGCCAAGGAGAGGGGTGGGAGCACCCCGCGTCGCTGGGGCTGGCGGCGGCGCTGACCCGCTTGCAGGCCATAGCGGCCGATCGACACTGTGCCTTGATCAACTCCAGGTGGCCGATGTAGCCCTTGCGGACCACCAGGCAGGTCACCGCCCAGACGCCATCGTCGTCCTTCTCCTCGTCGCGGCCGAGCCAGGGCACCCGTTGGTTGCGCAGCTTGGGGTACGCCGTCCGCGGCTCGACCGCGACCCACCCCACCGGCTGGTCGCCGAGGTACGCGACAAGCCCAGTGGTGTCCGTGGCGTCCGGCTCACCACAGCCGGTCTGCTCGCGGAACGCGGCGGTCCGCTCCTCCTGGTTGGACGCCTGCCACAGCCAGCCCCTGACCTTGAACCACTGGCACTGGCACCGTTTCGCGTCGGCTGTGTCGAGGACGGTCTGGAGGTCCTCCCACGACGCCTCGTTCGCGGGCACGATCCGGACGTCGTGGTCACCGATCGGCGCCCGCGGGTCAGCCAACCGAGGGCCCCTCGACGCCGACCGACGCGACGAACGCCGTCCAGGCGGCCGGTGGGAAGAGCAGCACCGGACCCCGCCGGTCCTTCGAGTCCCGGATGGGCACCACGCCGGAGAGATTGGTGGCGACCTCGACGCAGTTGCCGCCGTTGTCGCCGCTGCGGGTGCTCGTGCGCCAGATGGCGGTGCTCAGATCAGTCATGCCGCATCTCCCCGATGATGGTCTTGATCATGTCCCTCGATTCTGCCTCCGTGAGCGCCAGCCTCACTACTCCCTGCCAGGCATCCTCGTAGGCGCGTAGCTCGTCCGGCTTGTCGAGGTACAGCGCTCCGGTGAGCGATTCGCTGTAGACCACCGACGGCTCGGGTACCGCCCGGCCGCCGTCGTCCGCGGGGAAGTCGAGGATGACGAAGGAACCGGCGACCGCTCCCGGATGCGGCCCGGCGGCGAGCGGAACCACCCGCACCGACACGTTCGGTAGTTCGGACACCTCGAGCAGGTGGGTGAGCTGCGCGGTCATCACGCTGTGACTGGCGACGACCCGGCGAAGGACGGCCTCCGAGAGCACCGTCTCCAGGTGGGGAGGCTGCGGCAGACGACGCCTCAGCAACGCCTGCCGTTGCAGCCTGACCTCGACGGCCCGTTCGCGGTCCCGGGCGCTGATCCGGCTACCCGTCTGGTACAGCGCGACGGCATAGTTGCGCTCCTGGAGCAGTCCGGGAATCAGAGTCTCCCCGTACTCGCGCAGGCGGGAGGCGGCGGATTCCAGGCCGACGTACAGCTCGAACCAGCTCGGCACCGCGTCACCGTACGCGTGCCACCAGCCCTTGGACTTCGTCTCGACGGCCAGGCCGCGCATCGCGGCGGTCATCTCCGGCGGAACCCCGTACAGCTCGCACATCGCCTTGACGTCGAGCACCCGGACGGACCCGGTGCCGCACTCGATGCGCCAGATCTTCTGCCGGCTGTACTCCAGTGCCTCGGCGGCGGCGTCGAGCGTCACCCCGGCCTCGTTGCGGTACTGCCGCAGCAGCCGGCCGAGTTGCCGGCGCGGCACGGTCGATCCAACATCCTCCGCCATTCGCACACTCCCCGATTTCATGCCGCAACGCTGCGTCACGCCGTTCTGCAACACCTACGTGGTGCAGCGGCGAAAGTCAATGCACAGCAAGGGCTTCGCGGTTTCGGACGTTGCATCTCCGCTGCTGACCGTCACAGGGTGACCACACGGCGACATGCCCCGGTCGGCCGCGATGACGACGGTCCGGTGTCCGAAGAGGATCAGCCCGGCAGAACGGCGCGTCACCTTAACGCGCCGGAAACACCCCCGGCACCAAGCCTGGGAACGCTCGTCGGACAGTCGAGACCACCGACACGCGAACCGGGGTGACCATGGCCGACAACACCACGAACGCGGCGACATTCGACGGGCCGGTGGGCCGGTCCGGCAACGGCCGGACCGTGCCCACGTCCCGTCCCGCCCCTGCCGCGCCGGTGCACGACGACGACCCGGCGGACCTCGCCACCATCGGCGTGGAGGAGGAGTTCCACGTCGTCGACCTGCACACCCGGGAGCTGGTGCCCCGGGCCGGGGAGCTGCTCGACCGGCTGCCGGCCACGTCGTTCACCGCCGAGCTGCACCGCAGCGTGGTGGAGACCAACACCGAGGTCTGCCGCACCCTGGACGAGATCCGCGCCGAGCTGACCCGGCTGCGCCGGTCGGCGGTCCAGGTCGCCGACCGGGCCGGGCTGGGCATCGTGGCGGCCGGCACGGTGCCGCTGCGCGCCGACGGCGACCCGAGTGTCACCCCCACCTCGCGCTACCGACGGATGCTCGACGAGTACCAGATGCTCGCCCGCGAGCAGTTGATCTGCGGTGCGCAGGTGCACGTCGGGGTCTCCGACCGGGACCTGGCGGTGGCCGTCACGCGACGCGTCCAGCCGTGGCTGCCGGTGCTGCTCGCCCTGTCCACCAGCTCGCCGTACTGGATGGGCCAGGACAGCGGCTACGCCAGCGTCCGCTCGCTGGTCTGGCAGCGGTGGCCGACGGCCGGTGACCCGGGCGAGGTGACAAGCGCGGCCGACCACGAGGCCCTCGTAGCCGAGCTGATCGCCTCGGAGACCATCACCGACCCTGCCATGATCTACTTCGATGTCCGGCCGTCGGCGCACGTGCCCACCGTGGAGCTGCGCATCACCGACGCGAACGCCGACGTGGAGACCATCGTCCTGCTCACCGGGCTGTTCCGGGCGCTCGTGCGGCGGGAGGTCGCCGCCCTGCGCGCCGGGGTCGAGCGCACGGCCGTCCGGCCGCCGGTGCTGCGCGCCGCCGTGTGGCGGGCCGCCCGCTCCGGGCTGGAGGGTGACCTGCTCGACCTGCCCCGCTCGGCCCGGCCGGTGCCGGCCGCCGAGGCGGTCCGCCGTCTCGTGACCGACCTGCGCCCGCAGTTGGAGGCGACAGGCGACGCCGAGCAGGTCCGCGAGCTGACCCGGTACGCGCTGGAGCGCGGCAGCTCCGCCGCCCGGCAGCGGCGGGCGTACGAGCGGCGTGGCCGGCTCGCCGACGTGGTCGACCTGCTGCTCGACGAGACCCGGGGCCGGGTGCGCCCACCCCTTCCCGGTACGCCGCCACCGCCCGCGCTGTCCACGTACACCGATGCCGGTGACGAGGTCTTCGGGCCGGGCGGGCCGGAGCCCGCGTACCGTCCGCTTCTCGCGGCCCTGCGCACGCTCGGCGCCGCTGGCCTGCGTCAACGCGAGCACGACCGGGACGAGGAGCAGCGCGCCCGGGGCGTGACCTTCAGCGTGGCCGGCGAAGCCAGCACCCGGCTCTTCCCGGTCGACCTGGTGCCCCGGGTCGTGCCCGCCGACGACTGGCGGGCGCTGCGCACCGGCCTGGTGCAGCGCGCCCGCGCGCTCGACGCGTTCCTGCGCGACGTGTACGCCGACCGGGCCGTGGTGGCCGACGGGGTCGTGCCGGCCTGGGTGGTGGAGTCCTCCCCGGGGCTGCGCCCGACCGGGGCGCTGATGGGCCGGCGCGGTACGCGCGCCCAGGTGTCCGGAACCGATCTCGTCCGCGACCCGGACGGCGGCTGGTACGTGCTGGAGGACAACCTGCGGGTGCCCTCGGGTATCGGGTACGCCGTGCAGAACCGCCGGCTCACCCGGGCGGTGCTGCCCGAGCTGCCGGTGCCCGACGACCTGCTGCCCGCCGACGAGACACCGGCGATGCTGCACCGGGCGCTGCTCGCCGCCGCTCCCGCCGCCGCCGACGACCCCGCCGTGGTGGTGCTCAGCAGCGGGCCGGGCGACCCGGCCTGGTTCGAGCACCGGCTGCTCGCCGACGAGATGGGCGTGCCGCTGACCGAGAGCAGCGACCTGCTCGTCCAGGACGGCCGCGTCCACCTGGTCCGGGAGGGCCGCCGCAGCCCGGTCGACGTGCTCTACCTGCGGATGGACGAGGAGGCGTTGCTGCACGCCCCGGGCGCCGACGGCGTTCCGCTGGGCTGGCCGCTGCTCGCGGCGGTGCACGCCGGGCGGCTCACGTTGGCCAACGCGCTGGGCAACGGCGTCGGCGACGACAAGGCGCTGTACGCGTACGTGCCCCGGCTCATCGAGTACTACCTGGGGGAGAAGGCGCTGCTCGGCGACGTGCCGACGTACCTGTGCGGGCTGCCCGAGCAGCGCGCCGAGGTGCTGGGCCGGCTCGCCGAGCTGGTGCTCAAGCCGGTCGACGGGTACGGCGGCGACCGGGTGGTGATCGGCCCGCGCGCCGAGGCCGAGGAGCTGGACGCCGTCCGGGAGCAGATCCTCGCCGCGCCGCACCGGTGGATCGCCCAGGAGATGGTCGCCCTCACCACGCACCCGGTCTTCGACGGTACGGCGCTCGCTCCCCGCCACGTCGACCTGCGGGCCTTCGTCTTCCTCGGCGCGACGGCCGAGGTGGCGCCGGTGGCGCTGACCCGGGTCGCGCCGGCCGGCAGCATGATCGTCAACTCGTCGCGGGGCGGTGGGTCGAAGGACACCTGGCTGCTCGGCGGAGCCGACCAGCCACCGGCGTAACCCACGCTTGACCCGGATGACATCGGGGCGCAACCCGGTCCGCCAAGCCTGGACCGGTCAGCGGCCCGAGCGGACCGAGCCGATGAGAGGTGCGTGCCATGTGCGGTATCGGAGGCGAGTTCCGCCTCGACGGGGCGCCACCGGACCTGGCGGCCCTGGAGCGGATGCTCCCCGTCCTGTCCTCCCGGGGCCCGGACGGCGAGGGGCGCTGGCAGCACGGCAACGCGGCGCTGGTGCACCGCCGGCTGCGCATCATCGACCTGTCCGACACCGGCGCCCAGCCGATGGTCGACCCCGAGCTGGGCCTCGCCCTGGTCTTCAACGGCTGCGTCTACAACTACCGGGAGCTGCGCGACGAGCTGACCGCCGCCGGCTACACCTTCCGGTCCACCTCGGACACCGAGGTGATCCTCAAGGCGTACCACAGGTGGGGGACGGCCTGCGTCGAGCGGTTCTACGGGATGTTCGCGTTCGCGCTCGTCGAGCTGGCCACACGCACCCTGGTGCTGGCGCGCGACCGGCTCGGCATCAAGCCGCTCTACCTGGCCGAGACACCGGGCCGGATCCGCTTCGCGTCGACCCTGCCGGCGCTGCTCGCCGCCGGTGACGTCGACACCGACCTCGACCCGGTGGCGCTGCACCACTACATGAGCTTCCACTCGGTGGTGCCGCCACCGCGCACCATCCTGGCCGGCGTCCGCAAACTCCCACCCGCCACCGTGCGCACCATCACCGCCGACGGCCGCGCCACCGACACCGTCTACTGGCGGCCGGAGTTCACCCGCGCCGCCGCGCCGGCCATGTCCGCCCAGGAGTGGCAGGAACGGATCATGGCGGCGCTGCGCACCGCCGTACGCCGTCGGATGGTCGCCGACGTGCCGGTCGGCGTGCTGCTCTCCGGCGGCCTGGACTCCAGCCTGATCGTCGCCCTGCTGGCCGAGCAGGGCCAGACCGGGCTGGCCACGTTCAGCATCGGCTTCGAGGCGGCGGCGGGGGAGAGCGGCGACGAGTTCCACTACTCCGACCTGGTGGCCCGCGAGTACGACACCGACCACCACCAGATCCGCATCGGCGCGGCCCGGTTCGTGCCGGCCGTGCACGAGGCCATCGCGGCGATGAGCGAGCCGATGGTCAGCCACGACTGCGTGGCGTTCCACCTGCTCTCCGAGGAGGTCTCGCAGCGGATCACCGTGGTCCAGTCCGGCCAGGGCGCCGACGAGATCTTCGCCGGCTACGACTGGTACCCGCCGATGGCCAACGCGGCCCGCGCGGACGCCGTCGAGGCGTACGCCCGGGTGTTCTTCGACAGGCGGCACGACGCGCTCGCCGGGCACCTGGCGCCGGAGTGGATGCTCGACCACGACGCCAGCCTGGAGTTCGTCACAGACCATTTCGGAGCGCCGGGCGCGGACACCGCGCTGGACGCGGCGCTGCGCCAGGACAGCCTCGTGATGCTCGTCGACGACCCGGTCAAGCGGGTCGACAACATGACGATGGCGTGGGGGTTGGAGGCCCGGGTGCCGTTCCTCGACCATGAGGTCGTCGAGCTGGCCGCCGCCTGCCCACCGGCGCTCAAGCTGGCCCAGGGTGGCAAGGGCGTACTGAAGGCCGCGAGCCGGGGCATCGTGCCCGACGAGGTGATCGACCGGCCGAAGGGCTACTTCCCGGTGCCCGCCATCCGGCACCTGTCCGGCCCGCTGCTCGACGACGTCCGGGACGCGCTGACCGCGCGGCCGGCGCGCGAGCGCGGCCTGTTCCGCAAGGACTACCTGGAGGAGTTGCTGGACGCGCCGAACGCCCGGCGGACCACGTTGGGCTCCAACGCGCTCTGGCAGCTCGGGCTGCTGGAGCTCTGGTTGCAGCGGATCGGGGTTTAGATGAGCGTACGGATCGAGGTGCCGCGCCGGGTCCGACCCGTGCGTCACCGGCCGGCGGTGACCCTGCCCCCCGGCGAGGACTTCGCGCCCGCGCCGTCCCCGGACGGGCGGCGGGTGGCGTACCTCTCCGACCGGGCCGGGACGCCGGGCGTGTGGGTCCGCGACGTCGACGCCGCCGAGGCGGTCGCGCTGCCCGGCGGCGACGAACCGGTCCTGGCGGTGAGCTGGTCCCCGGACGGGCAGTGGCTGGCCTGCGTCGTCGCGCCCGGCGGCGCCCCCCGCACCGAGTTGTGGGTGCTGCGCCCGGACGGCACGCAGCGCCGCCAGGTCGCCGGGTTCGGCCGCCGCAGCGCCGCCCTGTCGGGTTGGCTGCCCGGCGGCGCGCTGATGGCGGTCACCGAGACCGCCGAGCGGGGTGCCGCCGTGCTTGTCGACGCCGGCACCGGGCACCGACGGGTGCTCGCCGAGGACGACCTGCTCACCCTCCTGGACGTCACACCGGACGGCGGGGCCGCCCTACTGCGCCGCGGCCCGCGCAACGCCCGCTGGCTGGAACTGCTCGACGTGGCCACCGGCGTTCGACGGCGGCTGTTCCCGGACACCGGGCGGGGCAGCACCGACCAGGGCTGGTTCGGCCCCGACGCGACGAGCGTGCTGGCGCGTACCGACGCGTTCTCGGAGCTGGCCGCGCTGGTGCGCGTCGACCTCGCGCGACAGGCGCTGGCCCCGGCGCGGCTCGCGGCGCGGCCGGACGCCGAGCTGGAGCACGTGGCGTTCAGCGCCGACCGGCGGCGCGCCGCGCTGCTGTGGAACACCTACGGCGGGCGGAGCGAGCTGAGCCTGCTCGACCTCGCCAGTGGGGTGCAGCGGGCCGTCGCCGCCCCGGGGGAGGTGCTCGACGGCGCCGTCTTCGCCGCCGGCGGCGACCTGCTCTGCGTCACCGCGCAGGGGCCGGTGCAGCCCCGGGAGGTCTGGCTGGTCGATCCGGCGACCGGCACGCCCCGCCCGCTGCGGCCCGACACCGGCGCCGCGCGTACGGGCGACAGCGGTGTCGCGCCGCAGCTTGTCGACCTGCGCGCCCGCGACGGGTTGCCGCTGTCCGGCTGGCTCTACCGCCCGCCCGGTCCGGGCCCCTGGCCGACCGCGATCAGCCTGCACGGTGGCCCCGAGGCGCAGGAGCGTCCCGGCTACAACCCGCTGTTCCAGGCCCTCGTCGCGCAGGGAGTCGCGGTGTTCGCGCCCAACGTGCGCGGCTCGTCCGGCTTCGGTCGCACCTTCGTCGCCGCCGACAACCTCGCCGGCCGCTACGGGGCCATCGCCGACGTGGCGGCGTGCGCCGAGCACCTGCTCGACAGCGGTGTCGCGATCCTGGGCCAGCTCGGCTGCCTGGGCCGCTCCTACGGCGGCTACCTGGTCCTCGCGGTGCTGGTGAACTTCCCCGGCCTGTTCGCCGCCGGGGTCGCCGAGTGCGGCATCTCCGACTTCCACACGTTCTACGCCGGCACCGAGCCGTGGATCGCCGCCGCCGCCGTCAGCAAGTACGGCGACCCGCACCGGGACGCCGACCTGCTGCGCGACCTCTCCCCGCTGACCCACATCGACCGGCTGGACGTGCCGGTGCTGCTCATCCACGGCGCCAACGACACAAACGTGCCGGCGGGCGAGTCGGCGCAGGTCGCCCAGGCGCTCGCCGCCCGGGGTGTGCCGCACGGGCACCTGGTGCTCGCCGGGGAGGGGCACGACTTCCTGGCGTGGGCCAACGCCGAGGCGGCCCGTACGGCCACCACCGGCTGGCTGACCCGGCACCTCGCCGCGACCGCGACCGTCGTCGGCTGAGGCGTTATCCTGCGCCGGTGGAGGTCGCGGCGCAGGGCGAGCGGTTGGCCGCGGACCTGAGTCGCTGGCTGGCCGAGGTGACCTTCGTCGACCTGGACACCGATGAGGTCACCGCGCGGGTGATCGACTCGGTGGTGCGGTGGGCAGAGGCCCAGGGCTGGCGGGTCTACCGGCGCGCACCCAGCGTGTTGCCGTTGCCACCGCCGCTGGAGCAGCGGCACTCGGTGCTCGACGTGGCGTGTGCCCGCCCCGACGGTCCGCCCGTCGTGGTGGAGGTCGACCACACCGACCGGGCCCGTACGGTGCAGAAGTTGCGCGCGGAGGCGGACGCCGGCCGGATCCCGATCTGGGTGCGATGGGGCGTCGGGCGTTTCACCGCGCCGCCACCGCCGGTGCGGATGGTGACCGTCGAGGTGACCCGGCGGGCCGGTCCGGCCGGGCGCGGGCGTCTGCACAGCCGCGTCGGTGACCGCCCCGCCCCGGCCCACTCGACCGGCGGCGGCACGGTGACCCCGCAGGCGCTGCCGATCCCGCTGACCGACCCGGCGCCGGGCACGGCCGAGGGCGCGGGTAAGGGCGCCTGAAGCGAATCGTAAGCGGGTACCGGCAGAGTTCTGGGTGTCACCGGAGCACACGACACACACCCAGGAGATCCCGATGCGCAAGCTCGTCAACTCGACCTACATCACCCTCGACGGCGTCATCGACAACCCGATGTGGACCGCGCCGTACTTCGACGAGGAGGCCGCCAGTCTCGCCGGGGCGCAGACCGAGGAGGCCGACGCGATGCTGATGGGCCGGGCCACCTACGACGGCATGTCCGCCGCCTGGCCGAACATGGACGAGAGCGACCCGACCACGGGCGCCGCGTACTTCAACAACGTCAAGAAGTACGTCGCCTCGACCACCCTGACCAACCCCACCTGGAACAACACGGAGGTGCTCCAGGGCGATCTGGTCGAGGCGGTCACCGCGCTCAAGGCGCAGCAGGGAAAGAACATCATCCAGTACGGCTTCGGCTCGGTCACCGCCCAGCTGATCCGGGCCGGGCTGGTGGACGAGGTCCGGTTCTGGATCCACCCGGTGCTGGAGGGCGGCCCCAGCCTCACCGCGCCGCTGGCCGACGTCAAGGCGTCGTTCGACCTGGTCGACACCCGGGTGCACAAGAGCGGCCTGATCGTAGCCTCGTACCAGCCCAAGGTGACCCCCTGAAGCACCGGTCAGAGCTGGGCCCGGGCCTCGCCCGGGCTCAGCTGCGCGCCCTCGGCGAGCAGCGCGTCGAAGCGTTCCGGCCCGAGTTCGGCCCGCAGTCGTGCGGTCACCCGGTCGGTGTCGTCGCGTTCGGCAGGCGCGGCGGGGGACTGCGTGCCGAGCCGGGCGGCGGCTGCGGCGCCCAGCAGCCGGGCGGCGACCTCGGGGGAGCGCACCGCCGCCGCCATCCCCTCCAGGGGGCCGATCGCGTCGCGCATCGTCGCCATCGCCTCGGCGGCCTCGAACGCCTCGATGTGCAGGGCCAACGCGGCGTCCGGGTCGCCGCCCTGCTCGACCGCGTAGCCCAACTCCACCAGCACCATCGGCAGGTAGAGGGCGGGTTGGCTCTCTCCCCGGCCCAGGTCGGAGAGGCGGCTGAGGTGGGTGACGGCCAGGTCGAGCTTGCCGTCGCGGCGGGCCGCCAGCCCGAGGCTCATCTCCGCGAAGATCAGCGCACCGGGCGAGCCCTGCTCCACCGCCAGGTCATACGCGCGCTCGGCCAGTTCCCGAGCCTGGGCGTAGTCGCGGGTCTGCACGGCGAGCCAGGCCAGCCAGGACAGCTCGGCGCAGACCTGCGGCCACAGCGCCAACTCCTCGGCCCAGCGCAGCCCCTCCCGGTGCAATGCGGCGGCGCGCTCGTGCTCGCCGCGCATGTCGGCCAGCCCGCCCACCCACTCGGTCGCCCGGAGCCGACCCCACCGGTCACCGAGGTCGGCGAAGAGCGCGGCGCTGCGGGTCGCGGTGCGCTCCAGGGTGGCCTGGTCACCGTTGGCGTGTGCGATGTGGGCCAGGGAGGTGAGCACCGCGGCCTCGGTCCACGAGTCGGCGGCGGCGGTGGGCAGCAGCTCCGACACCAGGGCCAGGTCGCCGTGTTCGATCACCGCGTTGGCCGCGAACCACGCGGCGTGGCTGTCCGGGTCGGCGGCCACCGCGGCGCGCACGTCGTCCGGTGCGATCACCTCACCCTGGGACAGGGCGAAGCCGACCCGCCAGGGGGCCGCGCGGGCCTCCTGCTCCGGGTCGCCGGGCACGGCCAGTGCCCGCCGTGCCTCGGTGAGCCGGCCGCGCAGGAACCAGTACCAGCTCAGCGCGACCGCCAGGCGCAGCCCGCCACCGTGCGTCAGCGCCGACCGCAGGTTCGCCAGTTCGGTGTCGAGCAGCGCCAGCCACCGCTGCTGGTCGGACCCGCGCAGCCCGGGGTCGGCGCGCTCGGCCAGCTCGGTGTAGTAGGTGGCGTGCCGCCCGCGTACCTCGTCGGCGTCGGTGAGGCGTTCCAGGCAGAACGCGGCCACCGATTCGAGCAGCCGGTAGCGGGGGGCCGCGCCGGAGTCGTCGAGCACCACCAGCGACCGGTCCACCAGCCGGGCGAGGGCGTCCAGGTCGGTGCGGCAGACGTGTTCGGCGGCCTCCGGGGTGCACCCGTCCGGGAACACCGCCAGTTGGGCGAGTACCACCCGGTCGGACTCGTCCAGGAGGTCCCAGCTCCAGCCGATCACCGCGGTGAGCGTCCGCTGCCGGGGCGGCACGTCCCGCTGCGCGGTGGTGAGCAGCCGGAACCGGTCGTCGAGCCGGTCCACCACCCCGCGTACGCCCAGCGCGCGGACCCGGGTCGCGGCCAGCTCCAACGCCAGCGGCAGACCGTCGAGGCGGCGGCACAGCTGGGCCACCGCGGTCGCGGTCTGCCCGTCGAGGCGGAAACCGCGTTGCTGCGCGGCGGCGCGGGCGACGAACAACCGGGCTGCCGCCGAGCGCCGGGCCGCGTCCAGGTCACCGTCGTCCGGCACCGGCAGTGGGGGTACCTCCCAGAGCAGCTCACCGGTCAGCCCGAGTGGCTCTCTGCTGGTGGCCAGCACGCTCACCCCGGGCACGTCGCGCAGCAGCCGGGCGACCAGCTCGGCGACCGGTTCGATGACGTGTTCGCAGTTGTCCAGCAGGAGCAGCAGTTGCCGGTGCCGCAGGGCCGTGACCACCCGGTCGGCGGGGGAGAGGGTCGTTCCGGCGGCCTCGTGGGCGCCCAGAGCGCCGAGCACCTGTTCGGCGACGTGCTCGTCACCGGCCGGGAGCGGGGCCAGCTCGACCAGCCGTACCCCGTCCGGATAGGACGCCGCGCGGGCCGTCTCGGTGGCCAGCCGGGTCTTGCCGACGCCACCCGGCCCGACCAGCGTGACCAGCCGCTGCCGGGGCAGCAGGCCCCCTACCTCGGCCAGCGCCTCGGCCCGCCCGATCAACTCGTCGAGCGGGGCCGGCAGGTTGTTCCGGATGATCGCCGCCTTCGGCGGGGCGTTCAGGCCGGCGTCCTGTTCGAGGATCCTGCGGTGCAGGGCGACCAGCTCCGGGCCGGGGTCGAGGCCCAGCTCCTCGGCGAGCCGGGCTCGCAGCTCGGCGTAGCTCTCCAACGCCTCGGACTGACGGCCGGCCGCGTACAAAGCGCGCAGCTGCACCGCCCGCAGGCCCTCGCGCAGTGGATGCCTGGCGACCAACTCGGCCAGGTCCGCGGCCACCAGGTCGTGCTCACCCCGGGCCAGCCGGGCCTGCGCCAGCCGCTCCTGCACGACGAGGCGCTGCTCGGTGAGGCGGCCCGCCTCGGCCCGCACGAACTCGGCGTCGGCCACGTCGGCGTACGCCTCGCCGCGCCACAACGCGAGGGCCTCGGTCAGCCGCTCGACGTCGGCGCAGCGGGCCAGCTCGTCGAAGCGGCCGACGTCGACCGCGTCGACCCGCAGCAGGTAGCCGGGTGGCCGGGACTCGACCAACTCGCGGGCGCCGGGCTCGGCATCGTTGAGCGCTTTGCGCAGCTGCGACACCCGCACCTGGAGGGCGCCGGCGGGGTTGGTGGGGCCGTCGTCACCCCACAGGTCGTCGATGAGGCGGTCCGCCGAGACCACCTGATTGCGGTTGGCCAACAGGTCGGCCAGCAACGCCCGTACCTTCGTGCCGGGCACCACCACCGGCTCGCCGGCGTCCGTGGTCACGGCGAGCGGCCCGAGCACCCCGAACTGCACGGCCGCCATCCTAGCCGCGCGGCGACGACCCGAAGCAGACCGTAAGCGCGGGCGCGGAGGAACCCGTGGACCACGACCTGCTGCGCGGCACCTGCCCCGCCTGCCAGGTGACCATTGGCGAGATGCACGCGGACGACTGCGACGTGGCCGAGTGCCTGATGCGCGGCTTGAAGCGCATGTACTGCCGGGCCCTGGCCGACACCGCGGGCCACGACTGCGGCGCGTCGACGTGGACCGGCGGCTGGCCGGGCCACCGCGAGGCCCGCGAGTTCGGCTGGCATGTCCGCTGGGACGCCGAGGCCCGGACGTGGGCGCGGTGCGCCCCGGAGGTGCCCGGCTCGGGGCCCGACCTCAACCGGCTGTACGAGCACGCGCGGTGGAACGCCGAGGCCCGCCGCTGGGTGCGGCGCTGGGCCGTGGTGTTCTTGCGGGCCGTACGCGGCGGCCGGGCCGGGTCGCGACCCCGGCGGTGATGATCCGGCGATAGCGCCCTCGGCGCCGACCGCCGCGTCAAGCCCCGCGTATGCACAGGTCAAGGTCGGTGTGCTGTGCGCGCAGGTCGAAGCGACCGTGGTGGCCGACGACCTCGCCACCCTCACTTGCCGCCCCTTCGGAAGGGCCGACGCTGGCGGTGGGCAGGTTGTCCCGTATCCGGCTAACACTCCGATACGGAAGCCGTGGTGTAACCACACCTAGAAGGGTAACCACCACCCCACAGGCACCGAACTGGCCAGCGGCGGCGGCTCGTGTAGCCAGAGCGGAGGGGCAGCGTGCGGCTCGACCAGATCAATATCCTGCAGGGAGACGCCTTCGTTGTAAGCGACCGGCAGGGTGACATCAACCCGGCCGCTAACGTCCCCGACGGGCTGTTCTATCGCGACATGCGGCACTTATCGCGATGGCAGCTGCGCCTCAACGGCCACCAACTGGAGGCGCTGAGCGCGGACAACCTCGAGTACGACGAAGTTGTTTTCTTTCTGATCGAGCCGACCGGAACGATCTACCGAAACCCCTCGCTGTCGGTCACCCGCCGCCGTGCCGTGGCGACTGGCATGCACGAGCGCATCACGGTCCACAACTTCGGCAACACGCCGGTCGCGTTCGAACTCACGATGATATTCGACGCCGACTTCGCCGACATCTTCGACGTCAAGGACCAGATGTCAAAAACCGGCCATCTGTACCGCCATCGGCGCGACGGCGGGATCACGTTGGGCTACAGCCGCGCCGACTTCTGCCGGGAAACGCACATCGACGCCCCCGGCGCGTTCGTTACCGAAGAATCGCTCACCTTCCGACATGAGCTACCACCTGCGCAAGAGTGGGACGTCGACATCAACATCCGGGTCGGGGTGGAAGTGGACGTGGCGTTAGAGCGCCACCACCGCTGCCCGGACATGCCTTGCACGATTCGGGAATGGCTGGACGCGTCACCCATCTTGGACACGGATTGGGACGACTTGCTGCACATTTACCACCGCAGTCTTCTCGACCTCGCCGCGCTGAGGTTCTACCCATTCCCTGGAGACAAAGCCTCTCTGCCCGCCGCCGGGCTGCCCTGGTTCATGGCGGTGTTCGGCCGCGATAGCCTCCTAGTCAGCTATCAGATGCTGCCGTTCCACCCCGAACTTGCCTATACGACTTTGCGGGCCCTCGCCGAGCGGCAGGCGATCCATGAGGACGACCACCGCGATGCCGAACCAGGCAAGATCCTGCACGAACTGCGCAACGGGGAGCGTGCCCATTTCGGCGAACGTCCGCAGTCCCCGTACTTCGGCGCCGCTGACACGACGCCGCTGTTCCTGATCGTCCTAGACGAGTACGAACGGTGGACCGGTGACACGCAGACTGTCCAGGACCTCGAGCCCGCGGCCCGCGCGGCGTTGCGGTGGCTGGAGACGTACG
>NZ_VDFY01000064.1 GCF_006228125.1 Micromonospora orduensis
GAGCAGCACCACGAGGAGTACGCCGCCGGCGACGACGGTGGGTGCCCGTGGCTGCTGGTCGTCGGCGGCGTCCTCCTCGTGGTGCTGCTCGCCGGGGTGGGCGTACTCCTTCTACGTCGCCGGCGGCGGCCGGCGAGGTCGACGGTCGGGGTGGCGCCTCGGCGACCGCGCGTAGTTCGGCGGGCTTGTCCTGGTTGGAATCCACCTTCCAGCTGACCGACCGGCCGTTGACCGTGCCATTGCTGTCGATCACCCGGCCGGGAAATGTCACCGAGATCTCGAACGACATCAACTTGAGGAACGCCTGCTGGTTCTGTGGATTCTGCTCGGCGACCTTTCCGCCGTATTTCTTCGGATCCAGTGGCAATGAGAAGCGGTACAGGTCGCCGTCGCGGACCAGTTTCACGCTCTCCGTGTCGAAACCGCCAAGCGGCGCCTTGCGGTATGCGATCTGGGTGCCGAAGAGTTTGTCGTCCTCGTACCCGACCTCTTCTCCCGCCGGCAGCGCGGGAATGTTCTGCCGCAGCTCGGCGAAGGCAACCGGGATGTTCTTGTTCCGCGAGGTCAGCAGGGACTTCTGGGCCGTCAGCAGCAATTGCCCGTCGACCGTGTCGTCGGCGTTGACGGTGAGCCCCATGTTGAGTTGCATGCAGCCGCTGAGCGCGGCGAGAAGAAGGAGGCACACCGCGACGCGGAGTGCCCTACCGCGGTTGACTCTCCTGTTCATGGGATCAGTGTGTGTGATCCATTTCACCATGAGCAGTCAGCGATCAGTCACAACGCAGTCGCCGATTGTACCGGCGAACTGTCGTATTCACCCGGGGCCGTCGCCGGCACAAGGAACTACTCTGGAGTTTTGGGGCCGACGCGCCGCTCACCGCCCGCCGCCGGGAAGCCCGGCCAGCCGCGCCGATCTGACCGCCGCCGTCCGTACGCTGCTGCGCGCCCGGACGGGACCTGACCGCCGCGTCGCCGTACCGCAGGCGCGGGGCCCCACGAGCCGCGACGGGGAACGCGGAGCGGCCCGGTGGGCAGGCTCGTCGTGCGGTGAGAGACGATCACCTCGGGTGCCGTGCGCCGACCGGCGGGGTGCCGGTCCGGCCGGCTTCGGTGTGCGGGGAGGTGGGTGGATGCTGCGGCTCAGTGGCCTGCGGGTGGCCGGCGAGCGGCTGCGGCACGGCTGGCGGCCGGTGCTGGAGGCCACCGTCGCCGCGACCGTGGCCTGGCTGCTCGCCACCCGGCTGCTCGGGCATCCGCAGCCGTTCTTCGCGCCGGCCGCCGCGCTGATCGTCCTCGGTCAGGCCCGAGGGCAGCGCATCCGGCGGGCGGTCGAGGTCATCCTCGGGGTGGCCGCCGGGGTGCTGGTCGCGGACCTGGTGGTGCAGGCGCTGGGTCCGGGCAGCACCTGGACGGTCTTCACTGTCATCCTGCTCACCGTCCTGCTCGCGGTCGCCTTCGGCGCCACCGGTGTCACTCTGGTGCAGGCCGCCGTGTCCGCGCTGTACCTGGTGGTGGTCGCGCCGCCGGACGGGTCGCTGGTGCCGTTCCGCTTCGTCGACGCCCTGATCGGCGGGGTGGTCGCCCTCGCGGCCAGCCTGCTCGTCGACGCCCGGCGCCCGCTTGCCCCGCTGGTCGCCGAGGTCCGCCGGACGTTCGACGAGCTGGCCGGCCTGCTGGGTGGGATCGCCGACGCTCTGGACCACCGTGACGAGTCGGCCGCGATGGCCGCGCTGACGCAGGCCCGGGGGATGGACGTGCGGGTCGACGGACTCCGCGAGGGCGTGCTCGCCGCCGGTGAGGCGCTGCGGCTCAACGTCCGCCGGCGTCGGCACATCGGACGGCTGCGGTCGGTGGACGAGTCCATCCGGCAGATCGACTACGCGGTACGCAACGTCCGGGTGCTGGCCCGAGCCGGGGTGACGCTCAGCCGGCTGCACACCCCGGTGTCGCCGGAGCTGGGCGTCGCGCTGCGCTGGCTCGCCGAGGCGGTCCGCGAGGCCGGCGCCGCCCTCGCCGCCGACCTGGACGGGCGGGACGAGGCCGCCGACCGGCACGCCGGGCGGGCCGACGAGGCGGCGCTCGCCGCCGTGCACACGGCCGGACAGCTCTTCGGCTCGACCCAGACGCTCCCACTCGCCATGATCATCGGCCAGGTCCGGGCCACGGCCATCGACCTGCTCCGTGGCGTCAACCCGGACGACGACGTCGCCGTCCTGGCCCGCGTCGACGAGGCCCTCGGCCTGCCCACCCTCTGACCGGCGGCGTCAGGCGCTGGCCCGGGCCACCAGGGCGGACGGGAAGAGGGTCACCGGCGCGGCCGGACGCCCGTCCAGCAGGGCGGTGGCCGCGGCGGTCGCGATCCGTCCCACCGGATGGCTGGCGGTGGTCAACGACGGGTCGGTCATCGCGGCGAGCGGGATGTCGTCGAAACCGGCCACCGCGACGTCGCCCGGCACCCGTACCCCCTCGTCGCGCAGCGCGGCGATCACCCCCAGGGCGGTCTCGTCGCTTATCGCGTAGATGGCGTCGACGTCCGGCCAGCGGCGCAACGCCTCACCGGCGGCCGCCCGGCCACTCGCCGCCGAGAAGTCCCCGGGCAGCACCCGCTCCGGCAGGCCCGCCTGACGCATCAACGCGCGGTACGCCTCCACCGGGCGCCGCGAGCACGGCAGCCACTGCGGGCCGGTGACCATGGCGATCCGGCGGCGTCCCGTGTCGTACAGGTGGCGCAGCACCTCACCCGCGCCGGCGGCGTTGTCGACGTCGAACGACGGCACGGTCGGCGAGCCCACGCCGATGGAGACCACCCGACCACGCAGCGACCGGGGTACGGAGTCCAGCAGCTCCTCGGTGGTGTTGACCAGCAGCACCCCGCACACGCTGCGGTCCCGGGCGAGCTGGTCCAGGCCGGTCGGGTCGCCGAGCGGCAGCCAGTGCAACGCCACCCCGACACCGGCGGGCGTGCAGACCCGAGCCGCCGAGCCGACCACCCGGTGGACGTACGGGTCGTCCAGCACCGCCGCGCTGTTCCCGATGACCGCCACCACCAGCCGTACGCCGGCGCCGCGTACCAGCGCCCGGGCCGCCGGGTTCGGTACGTAGCCGAGCCGGTGGACGGCCGTCGCGACGCGCTCGCGGGCGTCCGGCGAGGCGAACCCGGTCCCGGCGATCACCCGCGACGCGGTGGATCGGGACACGCCGGCGAGCCGCGCCACGTCGTCGAGGGTCGCCGGCCGGTGTGCCGCTGTCGTCATTGCGTCGCCTCCCCGTGGCGGTCGTCCGGGCGGACGAACGCCTGTTCGCATCATCCCCCGGTCGGACCGTCGCCGGTAAGGGGCGGTGGCCGCTTGTGGTGGTAGCGCTCTCAGGTGTGCGATCGTGCCAGGAGATCACCGTCGAGGAAGAGGACCAGCCTTCGTGAGCGCCCCCACCAGCCGACCCGTCACCCTGGACGTCGCCCCGGCACCGTCGCGGGCGGTGCGGATCGCCCGCAACGGCGTGGCCGTTACCTTCACCCTCAACGGGCTCGCCGTCGGCAGCTGGTTCTCCCGGGTGCCGGCGGTGCGCGAGGCGTTGGACCTCTCCGCCGGCCGGCTCGGGTTGCTTCTGCTGGCGATGAGCGTCGGCGCGCTGCTCGCCATGCCCACCTCCGGTCTGCTCGCCCAGCGTCTCGGGGCGGCCCGCACCGTGACGTTGGCCACCGTGCTTGTCGCGATCGGCCTGACCGTGGCCGGCCTGGGCGCGACGCTGACCGGGTCGTTCGCCGTCGTCGCGATCGGCCTGGTCGCCTTCGGCTACGGGTCCGGCGCCTGCGACGTGGCGATGAACGTCGAGGCCGCGGCGGTGGAACGGCGACTGGGGCGGACCATCATGCCCCGCTTCCACGCGGGGTGGAGCCTCGGTTCGGTGGCCGGAGCGGGGCTCGGCGCCGGGGCGGCGCGCCTGGACGTGGCGGTCGGCACGCACCTGTGCGCGGTGGCGCTCGTGGTGCTGACCGGCACCGTGCTCGCCACCCGGACGTACCTGCCGATGTCGGCCCACGACCCGGACGGCGACTCGGCGGACGCCACCCCGGCCGGCCGTCGCCGGGCTCAGCTCGCCGCCTGGCGGGAGCCGCGCACCCTGTTGATCGGACTGTTCGTGCTGGTGGCGGCGTTCACCGAGGGCGCCGCCAACGACTGGCTGGCGGTCGCGTTCGTGGACGGTCGGGACCTGAGCGAGGCGGCCGGAGCGGCGGTCTTCGCCGTCTTCGTCGTCGGCATGACCCTCGGGCGTACGGCGGGCACCGTCGCGCTGGACCGGTGGGGCCGGGTGCCGGTGCTCAGCGGCACCATCGGGCTCGCCGTGCTCGGCGCGGGTCTGGCGGTGCTGGCCGGCTCGGGACCGCTGGCGATCGTCGGCGTCGCGTTGTGGGGTCTCGGGGCGTCGCTGGGCTTTCCGGTGGGGATGAGCGCCGCAGCCGACGAGGAGGCGTACGCGCCCGTCCGGGTCAGCGTCGTCGCGGTGATCGGCTACACGGCGTTCCTGGCGGGGCCGCCGCTGCTGGGGCTGCTCGGCGACCACGTCGGCACCCTGCGCGCGCTGCTGGTGGTGCCGCTGCTGCTGTTGCCGACCCTGCTGCTGGTGCCGGTGCTGCGCCCGCCGCACGCCGGCGAACAGGCTCCTTCAGCCCACCAAAACTAACCCAGACCGCCGAAGAGCGGTATCGGGTGCGCGGCCGACTGTGCCGCGCACCCGTGCTGTCTAGGGTCGCCTGATGCCAACCGACGAGATCACCGCCGCCGCGGCGGGCACCTGGACCCTTGGCGACCGCACGGTGCGCCGGATGGGCTTCGGCTCCATGCGGATCACCGCGAGCCCCGACCGGGACCGGGCGATCGCGCTGCTGCGCCGGGCCCTGGAGCTGGGCGTCAACCACATCGACACCGCCGCCTTCTACGTCTCGCCCGGTGGGACGTTGCGCGTCGGGACCGGCCCGGCCCGGTACGCCACCGAGCTGATCCGCGCGGCGCTCTCCCCGTACCCGGAGGATCTGGTGATCGTCACCAAGGTCGGCTTCGGGTACGACCCGCAGGCCGGCTTCACCGAGGCGTTCACCCCGGCGCAGTTGCGCGCGCAGGTGGAGGAGAACCTGCGTCGGCTCGGCCTCGACCAGCTGGACGTGGTGAACCTGCGCCTCGGCCGGGGGCCCGGCGCGGTGCCACTTGTCGACCGGTTCGGCGCCCTCGCCGAGCTGCGCGCCGCCGGGCTCATCCGGCACCTCGGGCTCTCCAACGTCCGCCCCGAACAGCTGGACGAGGTGGCCGGCATCGCGCCTGTCGTCTGCGTGCAGAACAACTACGGGATCGACGCGTACCGGGAGCAGGACCCGTTCGTGCGGACCTGCGGCGAGCGGGGCGTCGCCTACGTGCCGTTCTTCGCGCTGGCCGGCACCGGCCGGGAGACGGGCGCGAGCGCCGACCAGGGCGAGGCCGTCGAGGCGGTCGCGCTGGCCCACGGCGTCACCCCCCATCAGGTACGCCTGGCCTGGACCCTGCACCAGGGCCCACACGTGCTGGCCATCCCCGGCACCGGAGACGTGGCGCACCTCACGCAGAACATCGCCGCCGCGTCCCTGCGCCTGACCCCGGAGGACCTGGCCCGCCTCGGCTGACCCCGGCCGGGTCAGGGGTGGAGCCAGACCCGCAGGGGGCCCAGCGGGGCGAAGCCGGCCTCGACCGCGAGGGCCAGGTCCGGGCCGGATTCGTAGCCGACAAGTGGGACGCCGGGCAGGGTGGCGAGCACTCCCCGCCAGATGTCCCCGGGATCTCCGGCGCGGGTGAACACGTTGCAGACCCCGAGGACACCGTCGCCGCTGACCACCGGGCCGCCGCCTCCCGTACGTCCCGGGGCACGCCACGCAGCCTAGGACTCACGCCGTGAGGACGACCAGTTGCTGGGTCGCGCGGGTCATCGCGACGTAACGGTCGACAGCCCCCTCGATCCCGTCGCCGAACGAGTCCGGGTCGACGAGGACAACCAGGTCGAACTCCAGGCCCTTGGCCAGCTCCGGCGTCAACGACCGGACGCGGGCCGTCCCGGTGAATGTGGGGTCGCCGACGACGCAGGCGATCCCGTCGGCGTGTGCGGCGAGCCAGTCGTCGAGGACCGCGTCCCGGTCGGCCACCGACCGGTGGCCGACGGGAATCCCGTTGCCGCGGATGGAGGTGGGGACGTTGGCGTCCGGCAGTACGGCCCGGATGACCGGCTCCGCCTCCCGCATGACCTCCCGCGGCGTGCGGTAGTTGATGCTCAGCGAGGCAAACGTCACCCGGTCGAGTCCGACCCGTTCCAACCGTTCCTGCCACGACTCGGTGAACCCGTGCCGGGCCTGGGCGCGGTCGCCGACGACGGTGAAACTCCGCGACGGGCAGCGCGACACCAGCATCTGCCACTCGGCGTCGGTCAGTTCCTGGGCCTCGTCCACGACGATGTGCGCGAACGGGCCGGCCAGCAGGTCCGGATCCACGCTGGGCAGCGCGGACTCGTCGACCAGGGCGTCCTGAAGGTCCAGTTGGCGCAGGCTGGACAGGACACCCTCACCATCGTCATAGGTGTGGGCTTCGATGAGCTCGTCGACGACCGAGGCCATGCGCGCGCGTTCGGCGGCGACGATCGCCTCGTGGCGGCGGCTGCGCCGCGACCTCTCCGGGTCCCCGAGCCGCTGCCGTGCCGCGTCCAGCAGGGGCAGGTCGGCCAGGGTCCAGGCCCGGGCGTCGGCACGCCGGAGCCGGCCGACGTCGTCGGGGCCGAGCCAGGGCGCACACCTGCGCAGGTACGCGGGCACCGACCACAGGTCGGCGACGAGATCGGCCGCGTCGAGCAGCGGCCAGGCACGGTTGACTGTCGTCCGCAGTTCGCTGTTGGAGAGCAGCGACGCGCGGACCACGTCGTCCGGCTCGTCCCCGTCGTACTTCTCCAGCAGGATCGTGAGCAGTTCCTCCCAGATCTCGTCACGCGCCTCGTTGTGCGGGGTGCCCGGTCCGGGCGCCCGGAACGCCTCGGCCCAGTCGTCCGCGTTCAGCCTGATGTCGGCGTCGCCGGTCGTGACAGTCATCGGCTGCTGCGGCGGCTCCTCGTAGAACCGGACGGCCTCCTCGATGGCCGTCACCAGGCGGGCGGAGGACTTCAGCCGGGCCACCTCCGGGTCCGCCTCGGGCACCGCCGCGGCGCCCTCCGGGACGAGGTCCCGCAGGGTGCAGGTCTGCACGTCCTCCTCGCCGAGGCTGGGCAGGACGTCGGAGACGTACGCCAGGTAGGGCTGGTGCGGCCCGACGAACAACACGCCGCCCCGCCGTTGGCCCAGGCGGGGATCGGAGTAGAGGAGGTAGGCGGTCCGGTGCAGGGCGACCACGGTCTTGCCGGTTCCCGGACCGCCGTCGACGACGAGAGCGCCCCGCGAGCCCGCCCGGATGATGGCGTCCTGGTCGGCCTGGATGGTGCCGAGCACGTCGCGCATCCGGGCCGACCGGTTGCCGCCGAGGGTGGCGATGAAGGCCGACTGGTCGTCCAGGGCGGCGTGCCCCTCCAACCCGTCCGGGGTGAACACCTCGTCCCAGTAGTCGCTGACCCGGCCACGCGTCCAGCGGTAGCGGCGGCGGCTCGCCAGACCCATCGGGTTCGCGTGGGTCGCGCCGAAGAACGGCTCGGCCGCCGGGGAACGCCAGTCCAGCAGCAGCCGCCGACCCGCGCCGTCGGTGAGGCCGAACCGTCCGACGTACACCGGCTCGGGGTCGTCCGCGCCGACGATGCGTCCCAGGCACAGGTCCAGGCCGAAGCGGCGCAGTGCCCGGAGTCGGGCGGTCAGCCGGCGGACCTCCTCGTCCCGGGCCACCGCCTGCCGTCCCTTGCCGGCGGGTGCCCGACGCTCGGCGTCGAGGCGGTCGGACAGTTCGGCGATCGACCGGTCGAGACTCTCCGCGATGGCCGCGAAGTGCTGCTCGTCGCGGGCGATCAGCGCCGGGTCCGCCTTGGGGGAGAGGTGGTCGGGAAGGTCGAACACGCTGGCGATCTGGTGGCTCACGCCGTCTCCCGTTTCCGCAGGTCATGGGTTCCGAGGCGCAATTCTGCGGTACGTACCGGGCCTTGCGGCAAGTCCCCCTATGCGGTATATGTTGGGAATGGAGGGGAGTGTATTGGTCTCTCTCCCTGTCCGGGCAGCCCGTCAGGGCGTCCGCTCCGCGTAGATCAGGTCCATCGTGTCGGTGTGCCCGGCCCAGCTCAGGTCGAGGTGCCAGCACCCCGCCCGCGGCACGTCGATGATCGACGGGCCCGGACCGCCGGCGACCTCGTGGGTCACCCGGGTGTCCGTGCCGTCCAGCGTCGCGGTGATCACCAGGGTGGACGGCTCGGTGGTTCGGGAGACCCAGAGGATCTTGTTGTTCGACCCGTCCGGCCTCGCGTGCGCCAGCGGGTGGGCGAACAGCACGGCCACGATGTCGCCCTTCGCGCCGAAGACGTGCGGCACCCGGGCGTCACCATGGAACCCGGTGTCCGCCCAGTCGGGCAGCGCCCCCGTCTCGACCCGCGAGTGACACCCCGCGCCGGTCGACCCGGCGGACGGGACCGGCGTCGCCGACGTGGCCGAGGTCGCGGACGGCGTCGCCGATGTGGCCTGCTGACCGCCCGTCGTGCACCCCGCCAGCAGGAGCACCGATCCCACCGCGAACCTGACCCAGGTACCCATGTCGTGCTCCGTTCCGTCGATGAACCGCGTCGTGTGTCGCACCGTCACGACACCGCTCGGGGCCGGCGGGTTCCTAGGTCATCGATGTGGCGATCTCGATCGCCTCCAGCTTGGTCAGATCCCCCTCGAGCCGGTAACTCACGCCGTCCACCTGCCAGATCAGGGTCGAGGCCGCCAGCCGGGCGGTCTCCTGGCGGACCTGTCCGGCGCGGTCCACGTACGACAGCACGTGTGGACTGCCGACCCAGACGGCGAAGTCACCGTTGACCTGGACCCACTCCGCGTCCGGTCGGACGGTCTCCTTGTGGAAGGACAGGTTGAGGCGGCCGTCGAAGGCGTCGATGCGCAGCGCGCCCCCGCGGTAGAGGAGCGTCGCCACCCGGTGGGCGCCGGTGGCGTCGGGATCGGCGACCAGCACCTGCTCGGGCGGGCCGAGCTTCGCCGGTACACGGATCGGAAAGCGCACCGCCCGCTGCGCCTCGTCCAGCGCCGAGGTCCGCTGCGACGGCAACGGCGACGGGGTGCCGGCGGGCGGGCCCGACGACGGGGCGATGCTGACTCCCGCGAAGCGCAGCAGACCGCCGACGGCGTCGGCGACGGCGGTCCGAGTCGGCGGCAGCACCGCCACCAGCAGGGCGGCGAGTGCCGCGGCGGCGTACGCGCGCCACCGCTGTCGCCGGGGCGCGGCGAGCCGGGCGCGTACGCGTGCGGTCACGTCGGGCGCGTCGGGTGTGCCCAGCCAGGCGGAGAGGTCGCGCAGTTCCCTCTCGAGGTCATCCATGCCTGACCTCCTCGCGGTCGAGCAGGCCGCGGAGTTTCGCCAACGCCCGTGACGTCCGGGACTTCACCGTGCCCCGGGGCCAGCCCAGCGCCTGCACGGTCTCCTCCTCGCTGAGGTCGAGGAAGAACCGGCAGACGATCACCTCGCGGTCGCGTACCGGTAGTTGGCGCAGCGCCCGCACGAGCGCGGTGCGCCGTTCCCCGGCGAGGACCGCGCCGACCGCCCCGTCCTCGGCGGCCTCCGACGCCGGGCCGGCGGCCGCGGCCCGCAGGAAGAGCCCGTCCCGCCGGCTGCGCGAGCGGTGCAGGTTGCGCGTCTCGTTCGCGACGATCGCCAGCAGCCAGGACCGGAAGGACGACTCACCGCGATAGCGGGCGAGTTTGCGGTACGCCTTCACGAACGCCTCCTGGACGATGTCCTCGGAGTCCGATCCCGCACCGAGCAGCACCGCGGTCCGGTACGCGGACGCGGTGTGCCGGGCGACCAGGAGGTCGTACGCCCCCAGGTCACCTGCCCGGGCGCGGGTGACGAGAACGTGGTCGTCCAGGGGAACCTCCGGTTCGATCACCCTCATGACACCGCACGGGGGCTGCGGGTTCCACCCGGCGCGGGTCAGCTTGCTCCCATCCGACGTGCAGGGTGTTGCCAGGATTCGGTGCTGCACTGGGGGGAGCGTCGAGGAGAGGGGTGGGGCATGGGCTGGTTCAGTCGGCGGGCACGGGGTGCCGAGGCGACCCCGACGAAGCTGGATCGGGAGGCGACCCGCGACGACCTCGCCGCGTTGGAGGCGTTCGTCGCCAGCCGGCGGGGGGTGGAGTTCTACCTGGAGCCGGAGACCACCGCGACCGACACGACAGTGGTGGCGATCGCCCACGACGGGGAGTGGATCCGCCGCCGCACCGGGACGCCACGGGCGGCCGGCGCCATCGCCCGCAAGCACGCGGTGCCGCTGTACGAGGCGGGGCGTACCGGCTACCCCGAGCGGATGCGGGTGTGGAGCCGGGCCCACCCGGAACGCCACGCCCGCTGAGCACGCCGCCGTCTACACATGCCCGGCCGTAGCCGGGTGCCGCGTACCGTCCGGCCGGGCGGGGCTGTCCGGTCGGCGCGGCCGGCGTGATGGCTGGGCCGAGCCGCGCCCGCGTTGACCGGCGGCGCGGCGGTGTGGCAGCATTCGCGGCCTGACGGCAGTGAAGGAAGTCGGTGCGAATCCGACGCGGTCCCGCCACTGTCACCGGGGAGCGATCCCCCCTCGTGAGTCACGGCCGTGTGTCTGCGGTTGGAAGGCCGGGGGAGAGCGTCGATCCGGAAGCCAGGATACTTCGGCCGTCGGATGTACCCCAGGGCGTGGACACCCGAGGAGGACCCGATGACGCAGGGCGTCTCTGTCACCGACGAACACCGTCGTGACCCGAGCGGCGACCGATTCGCCGCAGCTGTAGCCGCGCATCCTCCCGCCGTTCGCCGCTGAGTTCCGTACCGCGCCGCCCGTCGCGCGCCGGTGAGCAACCGGATCGCGGTACCTGCTGAGCCCTTGCGCCCATCCCACGTCACCAGCCGCTCTCGCGAGCCTGTTGACGTTACTGTCCGGAGCCTGCCGTGCGCACCCTGCTACTTTCCACAGCCGACACCGATCTGCTGGCCGCCCGCGCCAGCGACGCCGACTACCGCCTCGCCAACCCCGCCCGGGTCGCGGCCGACGAGGTGCCCGCCCTGATCGACGGGGTCGACCTGACCGTCGTACGCCTGCTCGGAGGCCGGCAGGCATGGCCCGACGGCCTCGCCGCGGTGCTCGCCAGCGGGCTGCCCACGGTCGTGCTCGGCGGTGAGGCGGTGCCCGACGCGGAGCTGATGGCCCTGTCCACGGTGCCGTCCGGAGTGGCCACCCAGGCCCTGGCATATCTGGTCGAGGGCGGGCCGGACAACCTGGCGCAGCTCGCCCGGTTCCTCTGCGACACCGTCCTGCTCACCGGCGAGGGCTTCGCCCCACCGGCACCCACCCCGGCGTACGGCGTGCACGGCGAACACCCGGCCGACCCGGACCGGCCGACCGTGGGGATCGTCTTCTACCGGGCGCACGCCCTCGCCGGCAACACCGGATTCGTCGATGTGCTCGCCGACGCGGTGCGCGACGCCGGCGGTAACCCGCTGCCGATCTTCTGCGGTTCGCTGCGAGGGCTGACCGCCGGCGCGGGACCGCTCGGACTGTTCGCCCGCTGCGACGCGCTGCTGGTCACCGTCCTCGCCGCCGGTGGCGCGGTCGCCGCCGACGCCTCCGGCGGCGGGGCCGAAGACGCCTGGGACGTGGGAGCCCTTGCCGCCCTGGACGTACCGGTCATCCAGGCGCTCTGCCTCACCAGTACCCGCGACCAGTGGGCCGCGAGCGACGCCGGACTGTCCCCGTTGGACGCGGCGATGCAGGTGGCCATCCCCGAGTTCGACGGCCGGATCGTCACCGTGCCGTTCTCGTTCAAGCGGATCGACGCCGACGGGCTCTCCGTCTACGCCGCCGACGCCGAACGGGCCGCGCGGGTCGCCGGTATCGCGGTTCGCCACGCCCGCCTGCGGTACGTGCCCAACGCCGACAAACGGGTCGCCGTGGTGCTCAGCTCGTACCCCACCAAGCACTCCCGGGTCGGCAACGCCGTCGGCCTGGACACCCCCGTCTCGGCGGTCCGGCTGCTCGCCGCTCTCGCCGACGCCGGCTACCACCTCGGCGCCGCGCCCGTGCCCGACGACGGCGACGCGCTGATCCACGCGCTGATCGCCGCCGGCGGGCACGACGTGGAGTGGCTCACCCCGGAACAGTTGGCCGCCGCCGAGGCCCGGATACCGGGACAGACGTACCGGCGCTGGTTCGAGGCGGTGCCGGCCGAGCTGCGCGAGCGGATGCGGGAGCACTGGGGCGAGCCGCCCGGCGAGCTGTACACCGACGGCGGCGACATCGTGCTCGCCGGGCTGCGCTTCGGCAACGTGGTGCTGCTCATCCAGCCGCCGCGCGGCTTCGGGGAGAACCCGATCGCCATCTACCACGACCCGGACCTGCCGCCGAGTCACCACTACCTGGCCGCCTACCGCTGGCTGGCCGCGCCGGTCGCCGACGGCGGCTTCGGCGCGGATGCCGTGGTGCACCTCGGCAAGCACGGCACCCTCGAATGGCTGCCCGGCAAGGGCCTCGGCCTCGCCGCCGACTGCGCGCCCGACGCGGTCCTCGCCGACCTGCCGCTGGTCTACCCGTTCATCGTCAACGACCCCGGCGAGGGCACCCAGGCCAAACGCCGGGCGCACGCCGTGGTCATCGACCACCTGGTGCCGCCGATGGCCCGCGCCGAGACGTACGGTGACCTGGCCAAACTGGAGCAACTGCTCGACGAGTACGCCACCGTGCAGGCGCTCGACCCGGCGAAGGTGCCCACCGTGCGGGCGCAGATCTGGGACCTCGTACGCGCCGCCGAACTTCACCACGACCTGCACGCCGAGGCGATGCCGGACGCGGACGACTTCGACGACTTCGTGCTGCACCTCGACGGGTACCTCTGCGAGGTCAAGGACGTGCAGATCCGCGACGGGCTGCACATCCTCGCCGCCGCGCCGACCGGCGAGCCCCGGGTCAACCTGGTCCTCGCGGTGCTGCGCGCCCCGCAGATCTGGGGCGGCGCCCACGCCCTGCCCGGCCTGCGGCAGGCCCTCGCCGTCGCGTACGGACTCGACGAGCAGGAGCTGCTGGCGACACCCGGTCAGCGGATGTCCCTGCCCACGGCGCTGACCGACGCGGTGGACGGGCCCGCCGGCACCGCCGCCGACGCCGTCGACCTGATCGAGGCCCTCGCGCGGCGGCTGGTCGTCGGCATGGAGACCCTGCACTGGGCCGCGGACACCGCCGACGCCGTGGTCACGGAGGTGACCGGCCAGCCGATCCCGGACGCCGTCGCGGTGCTGCGCTTCGCCGCCACCGAACTGGTGCCCCGACTGGCGCGCACCACCGACGAGCTGACCAACACCCTCGGCGCGCTCGACGGCCGGTTCGTGCCACCCGGCCCGTCCGGCTCGCCCACCCGGGGCCTGGTCAACGTGCTGCCCACCGGCCGCAACTTCTACTCCGTCGACCCCAAGGCCATCCCCAGCCGCAACGCCTGGGACGTCGGGGTGGCCCTGGCCGACTCGCTGCTGGCCCGGCACCTCGCCGACACCGGCGCGTACCCCCGCTCGGTGGGGTTGACCGTGTGGGGCACCAGCGCCATGCGCACCCAGGGCGACGACATCGCCGAGGTGCTCGCGCTGCTGGGCTGCCGACCGGTCTGGGACGAGCGGTCGCGGCGGGTCACCGGCATCGAGGCGGTGCCGACCGCCGAGCTGGGCCGACCCCGCGTCGACGTCACGGTACGCATCTCCGGGTTCTTCCGCGACGCGTTCCCGCACGTCGTGGCCCTGCTCGACGACGCCGTCCGACGGGTCGCCGCCCTCGGCGAGCCGGACGCGGACAACTACCTGCGCGCCCACGTCAACGCCGACCTCGCCGAACACGGCGACGAGCGGCGGGCCACCGCCCGGATCTTCGGCTCCAAACCCGGCGCGTACGGCGCGGGGCTGCTGCCCCTGATCGACGCCCGGACCTGGCGCGACGACGCCGACCTGGCCGAGGTGTACGCGGTCTGGGGCGGCTACGCGTACGGCCGGGGCCTGGACGGGCGGGAGGCGCGCGCCGACATGGAACGCTCGTTCGCCCGGATCGCGGTGGCCGTGAAGAACCAGGACACCCGCGAGCACGACATCGTCGACTCCGACGACTACTTCCAGTACCACGGCGGGATGGTGGCGATGGTCCGCCATCTCACCGGTACCGCCCCGCAGGCGTACGTGGGTGACTCGGCGATGCCGCACGACGTACGGACCCGCACGCTGGGTGAGGAGACCCGGCGGGTGTTCCGGGCCCGGGTGGTCAACCCGAAGTGGATCGCCGCGATGCGCCGGCACGGCTACAAGGGCGCGTTCGAGCTGGCGGCCACCGTGGACTACCTGTTCGGCTACGACGCCACCGCCGGCGTCGTCGACGACTGGATGTACGAGAACCTCGCGGCCGCGTACCTCTTCGACGAGACGACGCGGGAGTTCCTGGAGCGGTCCAACCCGTGGGCGCTGCGCGGCATCACCGAGCGGCTGCTGGAGGCCGCCGACCGTGGGCTGTGGGCCGAACCCGACCCGGCCACCCTGGACCGGCTCCGCGACACGTACCTGGCCAGCGAGGGCGACCTGGAGGACCGGGTGTGAGCGCGAGGAGTGAGCCGGTTTTGCGAGCCCCGCAGTCGCGAACGAAAGAGGCGCTGTGAGCGCGAGGAGTGAGCCGGTTTTGCGAGCCCCACAGTCGCGAACGAAAGAAGACCCAGTGACCGTCACCTACCCGTTCAGCGCCGTGCTCGGCATGGCCGACATGCGGCTGGCGTTGCTGCTCAACGCCGTGTCCCCGGCGATCGGCGGGGTCCTCGTACGCGGCGAGAAGGGCACCGCCAAGTCGACAGCCGTCCGCGCCCTCGCCGCGCTGCTACCCCCGGTACGCCGGGTCGCCGGCTGTCGTTTCGGCTGTGATCCGGCCGAGCCCGACCCGGCCTGCCCGGACGGCCCGCACCCGGTCGACGTGGCCGCCGAGACCCGTCCGGCCCGCCTCGTCGAGCTGCCGGTCGGTGCCGCCGAGGACCGGGTGGTCGGGTCACTGGACCTGGAGCGGGCGATCGGCGAGGGGGTGCGCGCGTTCGAGCCGGGTCTGCTCGCCGCCGCCCACCGGGGTGTGCTCTACGTCGACGAGGTCAACCTGCTGCACGACCACCTCGTCGACCTGCTGCTCGACGCGGCGGCGATGGGCCGCAGCCACGTCGAGCGCGAGGGCGTCTCGGTCAGCCACGCGGCCCGGTTCCTGCTGGTGGGCACCATGAACCCGGAGGAGGGGGAGTTGCGCCCGCAGCTGCTCGACCGGTTCGGGCTCACCGTCGAGGTGGGGGCGAGCCGGGACCCGGCGGTCCGGGTCGAGGTGGTCCGCCGCCGGCTCGCGGCCGACGCCGACCCGGCCGGGTTCGCCGCCCGCTGGGCCGACGCCGACGCCGACGTCGCCCGGCAGGTGGCCGCCGCCCGCCGCCGGCTTCCCGGGGTACGGCTGCCGGACGCCGCGCTGCGGCAGATCGCCGAGGTGTGCGCGGCGTTCGACGTGGACGGGATGCGCGCCGACATCGTCACGGCCCGTACCGCCCTGGCGCACGCCGCCTGGCTCGGCCGGGACCGGGTCACCATCGACGACGTGCGGGTCGCCGCCCGGCTGGCGCTGCCGCACCGCCGTCGCCGCGACCCGTTCGACACTCCCGGGCTGGACGAGAAGCGCCTCGACGAGGCGTTGCAGCGGGCCCAGGACGCCCACCCGGACGACGGATCCGACGGCCCGGATGACGGTGGTCCGGATGGCGGTGGCCCGGCCGGTCCGAACGGCGGGAGCGGTCCGGGCGGCGGCGCTGGTCCCGAGGGCGCCAGTGGGACCGAGAGTGACGCACACACCAGCCGCGACGGGTCCGGGAGCGGCGCCCCCACGGGACGAGACGGGTCCGGGCACTCGACGGCCGACGGCCCGGAGGGCCTCGACGACGCTGGTCCGCCGCAGGACGGCTCGGGCGGGCGACGTCCGGAGGCCGGGTCCGGGGCCGGCGGCCGGGAGGCCAGCGCCGGTGGGGAGGACGACCCGACGCGTCGGCTGGGCAACGGCGGCGACGCGCAGCCGGTGGCCGTACCCCGGGGTGGGTTGCGGGCGCGGCTGCTCACCGCGCCCGGCGTGGGTGACGGGGTGCCCGGCCGGCGGTCCCGGGCCCGCACCGGGCGGGGCCGCACCACAGGCGCGCGGGTGCCGACCAGCCGGGTCGGGGCGCTGCACCTGCCGGCGACGGTCCGCGCGGCCGCCCCGCATCAGGCCGCCAGGGGACGGATCGTGGGGCCGCTGCGGTTGCGCGGCGACGACGTCCGCGAGACGGTCCGGGAGGGGCGCGAGGGCAACCTGGTGCTGTTCGTGGTGGATGCCAGCGGTTCGATGGGCGCCCGTCAGCGGATGGCGACAGTGAAGGACGCGGTGCTCGCTCTGCTCACCGACGCGTACCAGCGGCGGGACAAGGTCGCGGTGATCGCCTTCCGGGGCGCCGACGCGCGGACGCTGCTGCCGGCCACCTCGTCGGTGCTGGCCGCGTCGACCCGACTGGCGGAGCTGCCCACGGGTGGGCGGACGCCGCTGGCCGAGGGCCTGCTCGCCGCCGCGGACCTGCTGCGGGTGGAGCGCCTGCGCGATCCGAAGCGTCGCCCGCTGGTGCTGATCGTCACCGACGGCCGAGCCACCGCCGGCACCCGTCCGCTCGACCGTGCGGCGGCGGCCGCGCGGGTGCTGGCGGCGACCGGCGCCCCCTGCGTGGTCGTCGACTGCGAGTCGGGCCCGGTCCGCCTGCACCTGGCCGCCCGGCTGGCAGGCCAACTCTCCGCCCCGCTGCACCCCCTGGCCACCCTCACCCATCCCCGCGATCGTGCACTTGCTGTCGCGGCGTAACGGGCCGAGCGCGCAGATGACCAACAGAAACCGCACGATCGCGGGACGAGGGAGACAGCGCTGATGCCGCAGGGACAGCCGAGTCACGTGCCAGCCGACGGGTTGACCACCCGGCAGCGGCGGCACCGGCCACTGCTGATCGTCCACACCGGACAGATGAAGGGCAAGTCGACCGCTGCCTTCGGGTTGGCCCTGCGGGCCTGGACCGCCGGGCTGCCGGTCGGGGTGTTCCAGTTCGTCAAGAGCGCCAAGTGGCGGGTGGGGGAGGAGAACGCCTTCCGCGCGCTCGGCGAGGCGCACGAACGTACCGGCCAGGGCGCCCCGGTGGCCTGGCACAAGATGGGCGAGGGCTGGTCCTGGATCCAGCGCGGCGGCGAGGCCGACCACGCCGCCGACGCCCTGGAGGGGTGGCGGCAGATCCAGCGTGACCTGGCCGCCGAGCGCTACGGAATGTACGTGCTGGACGAGTTCACCTACCCGATGGCGTGGGGTTGGGTGGACGTCGACGAGGTGGTCGCCACCCTGACCGACCGGCCCGGCTTCCAACACGTCGTGATCACCGGCCGGAACGCCGACCCGCGCCTGGTCGCCGCCGCCGACCTGGTGGCCGAGCTGACCAAGGTCAAGCATCCGATGGACGCCGGCCAGAAGGGCCAGAAGGGCATCGAATGGTGAGCGCCGAGCCGTGGCCGCTGCCCCGGGTGGTGGTCGCCGCGCCGGCCAGCGGGCACGGCAAGACGACAGTCGCCACCGGGCTGCTCGCCGCGCTGCGCCGCCGTGGCCTCACGGTCAGCCCGCACAAGGTCGGCCCGGACTACATCGACCCCGGCTACCACGCCCTCGCCGCCGGGCGCCCCGGCCGCAACCTCGACCCGTTCCTGGTCGGCGCCGACCTGATCGCGCCGCTGCTGCGGCACGGCGCGAGCGTCCCCACGCCCGTCGACGTCGCCGTGGTCGAGGGCGTCATGGGCCTGCACGACGGCGCCGTCGGCCGCCGCGACTTCGCCTCCACCGCCCACGTCGCCCGGCTCATCGACGCGCCCGTGCTGCTGGTCCTCGACACCGCCGCGCAGGGCCGCTCGGCCGCCGCGCTGACCCTCGGCATGGCCGCCTTCGACCCGGCGGTACGGATCGGCGGGGTCATCCTCAACCGGGTCGGCTCGCCCCGGCACGAGACGCTGCTGCGCGACGCCCTCGCCGAGGTGGGCGTACCGGTGCTCGGCGCGGTCACCCGCGCCGCCGAGGTGGCCGCGCCGGCCCGGCACCTCGGGCTGGTTCCGGTCGCCGAGCGGGCGCCCGAGTCCCTGGCGATCGTCACCGCCCTGGCCGACCTGGTCGAGGCCACAGTGGATCTCGACGCCGTGCTCGACCTGGCCCGGACCGCCGCACCGCTGACCGCCCCGGCCTGGGATCCGCTCACCGCAGTCGGCGGGCCGGCCGGCGTCGAGCGACCACGTGTCGCGCTCGCCGGTGGTCCGGCCTTCACCTTCTCGTACGCGGAGACCGCCGAACTGCTCACCGCCGCCGGGGCGGACGTGGTCACCGTCGACCCGCTGCGTGACCCGACGCTGCCCGCCGGCACCCGCGCGGTGGTGATCGGCGGCGGGTTCCCCGAGGCGTACGCGGAGGCGCTGGCCGGCAACGCCACGCTCCGCGCCGAGCTGGCCGACTTCGACGGGCCGATCGTGGCCGAGTGCGCCGGGCTGCTCTACCTCGGGCGGTCCCTGGACGGGGCGCCGATGTGCGGCCGGCTGGACCTGACCGCCCGGATGACAGGCCGACTCACCCTCGGCTACCGCGAGGCCGTGGCGGTCGCCGACTCCCCGGTGGTCCGCAGCGGTCAGCCGGTACGCGGCCACGAGTTCCACCGCACCACCACCGACCCGCGGCACGGTGACCGGCCGGCGTGGCGCTGGAACGACGCGGACCACGGCTTCGTCACCGGCCGGGTGCACGCGTCCTACCTGCACACCCACTGGGCCGGGCACCCCGACGCGGCCCGCCGCCTGGTCGAGGCGTGCCGATGACCGCCACGCTGACCGGGGTCGGGGTCGGGCCGGGCGACCCGGAACTGCTCACCGTCAAGGCGGTGCGGATCCTGCGCGAGGCCGACGCGGTGTTCGTACCCGTGATGGCGGACCGACCGGACGCCGGGCGGGCCGAGGCCACCGTACGCCAGTACGTGGCGGCGGACCGGCTGCGCCGGCTGCCGTTCGCCCTGGACGACCGGGGTGGGGTGACCGCCCGACGGGCGGCGGCCTGGGACGCCGCGGCCCGCGCGGTGGTCGAGACGATCGACGCCGGCGCGCAGTCGTTGGCCTTCGCCACCATCGGTGACCCGAACGTCTACTCCACCTTCGGTTACCTGGCGCAGAGCGTCCGGGCGCTGCTCCCGGCGGTGCGGGTGGCGACCGTGCCGGGGGTGACCGCCATGCAGGAGCTGGCATCGCGCAGCGCTGTCCCGCTCTGTGAGGGACGCGAACCGCTCACCCTGCTGCCGGCCACGGCTGGCCTGGCGCTGTTCGCCGACGCCCTCGCCGGGCCGGGCACCGTGGTCGCCTACAAGGGCTGGCGGCGGCACCCCGAACTGCTCGCCGAGCTACGCCGGCAGGGTCGGCTCGACGACGCGGTGCTCGGCCGCGGCCTCGGCCTGCCCGGCGAACACGTGGGCCCGGTCGACGACACCGACCACGACCTGCCGTACCTGTCGACGCTGCTGGTCCCCGCCCGCCGCGACAACCGAGGAGGAAAGCTGTGACCAGCGACGGCACTGTGTGGTTCGTCGGGGCCGGCCCCGGCGCGGCGGACCTGTTGACCCTGCGGGCCGCCCGGGTGATCGCCGAGGCCGACATCGTGATCTGGGCGGCCAGCCTGGTGCACGCCGACGTCCTGGCACACGTCCGCCCCGACGCGGAGGTCGTCGACTCGTCGCAGCTGCCCATCGAGGGGGTGCTGCCGCTCTACGAGCGGGCCGCCGGGCAGGGGCTGACGGTGGCGCGGATCCACTCCGGCGACCCGGCGCTCTGGGGTGCCGTGCAGGAACAACTGGACCTGTGCCGGGCGCTCGGCCTGGCCGTCGAGATCGTGCCCGGGGTGTCGTCGTTCACGGCCGTCGCGGCGATCGTCGGTCGGGAGTTGACCGTCCCCGAGGTCGCCCAGTCGGTGATCCTCACCCGCCTCGAAGGCGGCAAGACCCCGATGCCGCCCGGCGAGCGGGTCCGGGACTTCGCCCGGCACGGCACCACCATGGCGCTGTTCCTCTCCGCCGCCCGGTCCGGTCAGGTGCAGACCGAGCTGCTGGCCGGCGGCTACCCGGCGGACACCCCGGCCGTGGTGGCGTACCAGGCGACCTGGCCGGACGAGCTGGTGGTGCGCTGCACGGTCGGCACCCTGGAGGCGACTGTGAAACAGCACAAGCTGTGGAAGCACACCCTCTTCCTCGTCGGGCCGGCCCTGGCCGCCGAGGGCACCCGCTCGCACCTGTACCACCCCGGGCACTTCCACGCCTTCCGCCGGGCCGAGCCGGCCGCCCGCGCCGAGCTGCTCCGCCAGGCCGGCGCCCGCGCCGAGCTGCGCCGCCAGGCCGGCGCCCGCGCCGGGGGGACAGACACACCGTGACGTACGCCGAGCCGCCGCTGCGCGAGCCGGACCTGCCGCGTACCGCGAAGGTCCGGCCCACCGCGCTGCGTACCGGCTGGACCACCGGCGCCTGCGCGACGGCGGCGGCGAAGGCCGCGGTCACCGCCCTGGTGACCGGCGAGGTGCAGCCGGAGGTGGAGATCGGGCTGCCCGCCGGGCGGCGGGTGCGCTTCCCGGTGGAGCGCTGCGAGGTGACCGGCACCCCGCCGGTCCGCGCCGAGGCGGTGGTCGTCAAGGACGCCGGGGACGACCCGGACGTCACCCACGGGGCCGAGCTGACCGCCACCGTGGACTGGACCGACGTGCCCGGGCTGCGACTGGCCGGCGGCGCCGGCGTCGGCACGGTCACCAAGCCCGGTCTCGGGCTCGCCGTCGGCGGCCCGGCGATCAACGACACCCCCCGCCGGATGATCGGCGAGGCGGTGGCCGAGGTGGTCGACCTGGGCGAGGTCGGCGTCCGCGTGGTGATCAGCGTGCCGCGGGGCGAGATCATGGCCCGCAAGACCACCAACCGTCGGCTCGGCATCCTCGGCGGCATCTCGATCCTCGGCACGACGGGGATCGTCCGGCCCTTCTCCACCGCCTCCTGGCGGGCCAGCGTGGTGCAGGCGGTGCACGTGATGGCCGCCCAGGGCGAGCGGACCGTGGTGCTGTGCACCGGCGGGCGTACCGAGCGGGCCGCCCGCGCGCTGCTGCCGGACCTGCCCGAGGTGTGTTTCGTCGAGGTCGGCGACTTCACCGGGGCGGCGGTGACCGCCGCCGTGGGTGACGACATGACCGGGGTGGTCTTCGTCGGCATGGCCGGCAAGCTGGCGAAACTCGCGGCGGGCATCCTGATGACCCACTACACCCGCTCCAGGGTGGACCTGTCGCTGCTCGGCGCGGTGACCGCCGACGCCGGCGGTGACCCGGCGCTGGTGGCGGCGGTGACCGAGGCGAACACCGGACGGCACGCGTACGAGCTGTGGGAGGCCGCCGGGCTGCTCGCTCCGGCCGGGGATCTGCTCTGCCGACGGGTCCGCCAGGTGCTGCGGCGCTTCGCCGGGCCGACGGTCACCGTGGACGTGGCGATGGTCGACTTCGCCGGAGCGCACGTCGTCGCCTCGTCCGGCCGGTGGCCCCGATGACCGTCGTGACAGTGGTCGGTCTGGACGCCGCCGGCGCCCCGCCGCACCCCGCGCTCGCGCCGGTGCTGGCCGCCGCCGGGCTGGTGGTCGGGGCCGCCCGGCACCTGGCGTCGGTGCCCGTACCGGCCGGCGCGGACAGCATCGCCCTCGGGCCGCTCGCCCCCGCCCTGCGCCGCCTCGCCGAGGCCGTCGACGCCGGAGTGCCGGCCGTGGTGCTGGCCAGCGGCGATCCCGGCCTGTTCGGCATCGTCCGGCGGCTGCGCGCGGCAGGGCTGCCGTTGCGGGTGGTGCCGGCGGTGTCCAGTGTGGCCGCCGCGTTCGCCCGCGTCGGGCTGCCCTGGGACGGCGCCGCCGTGGTCACCGCGCACGGGCGTGACCCCCGAGCCGCCCTGAACGCCTGCCGGGCGCTGCCGCTGGTCGCGGTGCTCACCGCGCCCGGCGCCGGCGCGGCCGAGCTGGGCGCCGGCCTGGTCGGCTGGTCCCGCCGCCTGCTGGTCGCCGAGCACCTGGGCACAGCCGCCGAACGGATCCGCGAGGTGACCCCCGAGCAGACGGCGGCCGGAACCTGGTCCGACCCGCACGTGCTGCTCAGCATCGCCGACGCGGTCGACGTCGGCGCGATGCGGTCGGACAACCAGCCCGCCGCCGCCCCCGCCGGCGGGTGGGCGCTGCCGGAGGACCGGTACGCCCACCGCGACTCCATGATCACCAAGTCGGAGGTGCGCGCCCTCGTCGTCGCCCGGCTGCGTCCCCGCCTCGGCCGGCTGATCTGGGACGTCGGCGCGGGCAGCGGCTCGGTGGGCATCGAGTGCGCGTCGCTCGGCGCGGCCGTACTCGCCGTCGAACGGGACACCGACTCCGCCGCGACGATCCGGGCCAACGCCGCCGCGCACGCCGTCGACGTCCGACTGGTCATCGGGCGCGCACCGGAGGCGCTGGCCGGGCTGCCCGAGCCGGACGCGGTCTTCGTCGGCGGTGGCGGGATCGACGTCCTCGCCGCCGTGGCGGCCCGCCGGCCCGACCGGGTGGTGCTCACCCTGGCCGCCCTGGACCGGGTCGCGCCGGCCGTCGGACTGCTGCGTGCCGCCGGCTACGCGGTCGAGGGCTGCCAGCTCTCCGCCGCCCGCCTCGCCGACCTGCCCGGCGGGTCGATCCGCCTCGCGGCCACCAACCCGGTGGTCGTCCTCACCGGGGAGCGCCCGTGACCGACCAGAACCCGCCGGCCCGCATCGGCCTGGTGGCGGCCACCGCCGCCGGTCGGCGGCACGCCGACACCGTCACCGCCGCCTGGCCGCACGCCCGCCTCATCGAGGGGGAGAGCGTCGCCGACGCGCTGGGCAGCGCCTGGGCGGAGTGCGACGCCGTGGTGGCGTTCCTGGCTACCGGCGCGGTGGTACGGATCCTCGCGCCGCTGCTCGACGACAAGCGCACCGATCCGGCCGTGGTGGTCGTCGACGAGGCGGCCCGGCACGCCGTGGCGCTGCTCGGCGGGCACGCCGGCGGCGGCAACGCTCTCGCCGAGGCCGTCGGCGCCCTGCTGGACGCCCGACCGGTGATCACCACCGCCACCGACGCGGTCGACCTGCCGGGACTGGACACCCTCGGCTGGCCGGTGCAAGGGGCGGTCGCCGCCGTGTCCCGGGCCATCCTGGACGGTGAACCGGTCCGCCTGGTCGCCGACGCCGACTGGCCGCTGCCCGCCCTGCCCCCGAACGTGCGCCCCGCCGGCGAGGACACGACGGACGACGGGTACCGGCTGCTGGTCACCGACCGGGTCGTGCCGCTCGACGAGCGGATCGCGGTGCTGCGGCCCCCCTCGCTGGTCGCCGGGGTGGGCGCGAGTCGGGGCGTACCGGCCGCCGAGGTGGCCGAGCTGCTGCACCGGGTGCTGGCCGAGGCCGGCCTCGACCCGGCGAGCCTGCGGTGCCTGGCCAGCGCCGATGTCAAGGCCGACGAGGCGGGCATCCGCAGCACCGCCGACGCGCTCGGCGTACCCCTGGTGACCTGGCCGGCGACGCGACTGGCGGCGGTCGACGTGCCGCACCCCAGCGAGGTGGTCCGCGCCGCGGTCGGCACGCCGAGCGTGGCGGAGGCCGCGGCGCTGCTCGGCCCGGACGGCCGGGCCGACGACGCCACGCTGCTGGTCGGGAAGACCGCGTCGGCGATGGCCACCGTGGCCGTGGCGCGGCACGCGCCGCGCGGCCGGCTCGCGGTGGTGGGGCTCGGGCCGGGCGCCGCCGACCTGCGCACCCCGCGCGCGGTTGCCGAGCTGCGCCGCGCCGCCGTGGTGGTCGGCCTCGACCAGTACCTCGACCAGGTCCGCGACGTGCTCCGCCCCGGCACCCGGGTGCTCTCCAGCGGGCTGGGCGCGGAGGAGGCGCGGGCGCGCGCCGCCGTCGCCGAGGCCGCCGCCGGCCGGGCGGTCGCGCTTGTCGGGTCCGGCGACGCCGGGGTGTACGCGATGGCCAGCCCCGCCCTGGAGTACGCCGACGAGCGGATCGACGTGGTGGGCGTGCCCGGGGTGACGGCCGCCCTCGCGGCCGGCGCGCTGCTCGGCGCTCCCCTCGGCCACGACCACGCCTACGTGAGCTTGTCCGACCTGCACACCCCGTGGGAGGTCATCGAGCGGCGGGTGACCGCCGCCGCCGAGGGTGACTTCGTGACGCTCTTCTACAACCCGCGCAGCCGGGCCCGCGACTGGCAGCTCGGCAAGGCGCTCGGCATCCTCGCCGCGCACCGGCCACCGCACACCCCGGTCGGTGTGGTGCGCAACGCCAGCCGCCCCGGCGAACGGGTGCACCTGGCCACCCTGGCGACCCTCGACCCGGGGGTTGTCGACATGTACAGCGTCGTCGTGGTCGGCAGCAGCGATACGAGAATGGTCGCCCGCCGCATGGTCACACCCCGGGGGTACCGGTGGCGCTCGTGACCATCGGCGCGTGCCAGGGCTGCGGCGCCTGCCTGCTCACCTGCCCCACGCACGCGATCCGACCGGTCGCCGGTGGCCTCACCGTCCGCGCCGACCGGTGCACCGGCTGCCTGGAGTGCCTGGAGATCTGCCCGGTCGACGCCATCCGCGTCGTCGAGCCCGACACCTGTGAAGGAGCCCGATGAGCCGGGTGGTGCACCCCATCGAGGCTGAGTCGTACCGCATCCTGCGCGAGCGCGTCGACCTGTCGCACCTGCCGCCGCTGAGCCGCGCGGTGACCGAGCGGGTGGTGCACGCCAGCGCCGACCTCGCGTACGTCGACGACCTGGTCTGCGACGAGGCCGCCCTGGGGTCGGGGCTGGCCGCGCTGCGCGCCGGGGCGCCAGTGGTCACCGACGTGGCGATGGTCGCCGCCGGCATCACCCGGGCCGGCCTGGAGCTGGTCTGCCCGGTCGCCGAGCCGGCCGCCGCCGAGCTGGGCCGCGCGGCCGGCATCACCCGCTCGGCGGCGGCCGTACGGATCGCCCTGACCCGGGTTGGTCCCGGCGCGGTCTGGGTGGTCGGCTGCGCGCCGACCGCGCTCGTCGAACTGCTCACAGTGGACGCCGCGCCGGCGCTGGTCGTCGGCCTGCCGGTCGGCTTCGTGGGTGCCGCCGAGTCGAAGGCGGCGCTGCGGGTCAGCGGCCTGCCCGCCGTGTCAAACGTGGGGGAGAAGGGTGGCTCGGCGGTCGCCGCCGCCGCCCTCAACGCCCTGCTCTACGTCGAGGAGAAGTCATGACCGGGTTGGTCATCGTCGGGCACGGCACGCGCAGCGCGGCCGGGGTCGAGCAGTTCGCCGCTCTCGTCGAGCGGGTCCGCGGTCGCGGCGACGTCGGCGACGTCGAGGGCGGCTTCATCGAGCTGTCCCGCCCACCGCTGACCGACGCGGTCGGCGCGCTCGTGGCACGCGGGCACCTGGCGCTCGTGGCGTTGCCGCTGGTGCTCACCGCCGCCGGGCACGGCAAGGGCGACATCCCCGCAGCGATGGCGCGGGAGCAGGAGCGTCATCCCGGGCTCAGCTACCGCTACGGCCGCCCGCTCGGCCCGCACCCGCTGCTGCACGAAGCCCTCGAACAGCGCATCGACACGGCGCTGGTTGGTGCCGACCGGGCCGGCACGTGGGTGGCCTTGATCGGGCGGGGGTCCACCGACCCGGACGCCAACGCCGAGGTCGCCAAGGTCGCCCGGCTGCTCTGGGAGGGACGCGGCTACGCGGGTGTGGAGCCGGGGTTCATCTCCCTGGCGCAGCCGTCGGTGCCGGCCGTGCTGGAGCGCCTGCGCCGCCTCGGCGCGCGGCGGATCGTGGTGGCACCGTACTTCCTGTTCGCCGGGGTGCTTCCGGACCGGATCGTCGCCCAGTCGGCGGAGTTCGCCGCCGCCCACCCCGACCTCGACGTCCGCGTCGCCGAGGTGATCGGCGACTGTGACGCCCTCGCCGACCTCGTCCTGCAGCGGTACGCCGAGGCGCTGGGCGGGGACATCCGGATGAACTGCGACACCTGCGCGTACCGGGTGTTGATGCCCGGCTTCGCGGACAAGGTGGGTCGCCCGCAACGCCCGCACGACCACCCCGACGACCCGGTCGGCCACCACCATCACCACGGGCACGACCACCACCATCACCACGGGCACGAGCACGGTTCGGTCGCCGTGGTCGGCGGCGGGCCCGGACCCGACGACCTGATCACGGTACGCGGCAAGGCGCTGCTCGACGCGGCGGACGTGGTGGTGGTCGACCGACTCGCCCCGCAGGGGCTGCTCGCCGGGCTGCGCCCCGACGTGCTCGTGGTCGACGCCGCGAAGGTGCCCCGGGGCCCGTCGATGGCCCAGGAGGCGATCAACGCGGCCCTGGTGGCACACGCCCGCGCCGGCCGCCGGGTGGTCCGGCTCAAGGGCGGCGACCCGTACGTCTTCGGACGCGGCCACGAGGAGGTGCAGGCCTGCGCGGCGGCCGGTGTGCCGGTGACGGTGGTGCCCGGGGTGAGCAGCGCGCTCGCCGCACCGGCTCTAGCCGGCGTGCCGGTGACGCACCGGGGCGTGGCGCACGACGTCACAGTCGTGTCCGGGCACCTGCCGCCCGGGCACCCCGACTCGCTCGTCGACTGGGCGGCGCTGGCCCGGGCCCGGGGCACCGTCGTGCTGCTGATGGCCGTCGACACCATCGCCAAGATCGCGACCGTGCTGATCGAGCACGGTCGTGCCCCGGAGACCCCGGTGCTGGCCGTGCAGGACGCCGGGCTGCCCGACCAGCGGTCGGTGCCCGCCCGGCTGGACGAGATCGGTGCGGTCGCCGCCCGGGAGGGTGTCTGTCCGCCCGCCGTCTTCGTCCTCGGCCCGGTGGTGGCCCTCGCCACCACCGGGCCGACGGGATGACGGTCACTCGCTGCGGGCGGTCTCCGGCCCGGTGATGCGTTCCAGCAGCGGCAGGGTGGAGGCGATGACGCCGAGGCAGGCTGCCAACCCGACGACGACGATCACGTAGAAGCGCGGCTCCGGCGCGATGAGCGTGTAGTTCATCTGTGCCCGGAGAAACAGGTGGGCGGCGAGCAGGCCCATTCCGATGGCGACCGCCGCGACGGCGAGCATCGGCACGGCGCTCTCCAACGCGATCACCCGGCGCAGGACCCGCACCGGTGCTCCGCTGAGGCGCAGCAGGCTGAACGGTCGTCGACGCTCGGTGAGCCCGCCGATGACGCTGACCGCGAGGCTGCACCCGCCGAGCGCGAGGCTGGCCACGATGATGACGTTGGCGAGTTGTTCCCACCCGCGCAGCGTGTTGGCGAAGTCCGACTCGAAGTCGCCGGGCACGTTCGGCCCCACCCAGAAGGTCGGGTAGGCGACCTCCAGTACGGTGCGGGTGCGCTCGATGGCGGTGGCGGAACCGTCGGTGCCGACGACTATCGAGATCACCGGCAGCCGCTGGAGGTCGTCGAGCGTGATCGACGCCGCGCGCCACTCCGTTGTGGACGACGCCGACTCCTGCCAGCGGCTGAGACCCATCGGCACCTCGATGACTGTGGCGCCCTGGGCGCACCGGCCGTACGCGCTCGGGAGGTCGGCGCAGGCGATCACCCCGCCCTCGCCGCCGCTGTTCACGTCCGGGGCTTCCCGGATCGCGGTCGCGGACCGCACCCCGGTGATCGCGTGCAGCTCGGCGAACAGCGTGTCGGGCACCGACGGGGCCTTCTCGGTGAAGACCGTGTTCACGGTTCCCGCATCGGTCGAGCCGATCGGCGCCGGACCCCGGTTGGCGATGATCGTGGTGATCACGCCGACAGCCACGCTGGTGACGAAGAGCGCGAGCATGATGCCGCTGATCGCCCGGAACCCGGCCTTCGGGTTGTCGGCGAGGCGTCGCGCGGCGATGAGCGTGGCCGGACGGTTGGCGTACCGGGCCAGGACCCGGGCGCCGACCATCGTCAGCCACGGGCCGGCGAGGACCAGGCCGGCCATGATGAGCAGCAGGCCGGGCAGGAAGATGGCGGTCTGGCCGTCTGACGACTCGGGTCGGTAGCCGAGCGCGAACACCAGCACTGCGACGCCGAGCAGCATCGGGATCAACCGGTACGCGCGCGGTGCCCGTGGCGTGACCCGCCGGGTGACGCCCAGCGGCGAGATCCGTACGCGGCGCAGCGAGATCTGTGCTGCCACCGCCGCGCCGGCCGGTACGCCGAGCGCTACGAGCAGGACGTCCAGCACGCCCAGCGACATGTCGCCGGGGAAGAACGGCATGCCGGTGAACGGGATGCCCGCGAGCGGGTCGCGGAAGGCGTAGAACAGCCCGAAGCCGACGGCGGTGCCGGCGATGGCGGCGGCGGTCGCCTCCACGGCGGCGACGATCGCGATCTGCCGGGGTGTCGCGCCGACCAGGCGCATCGCGGCGAAGCGCTGCTCCCGGCGGGCGGCGCTGAGCCGGGTGGCCGTGCCGATGAAGATCAGCACGGGAAACAGCAGCCCGCCGGCGATGACGCCCAGGATGAGATTCACCGCGGTCTCGGGCAGGGCGGGGGCGTCGCCGACGCTGGTGACCTGCCTGGCGTGGGGCAGTTTGGCGACCTCGTCGGGGGTGCCACCCACGACGACGAGCAGGGTGTCCGGCGAGGTGAGGGCGGCCGGCCCAACTGCGCCGAGGTCATTCCCCGGGAACCGGTCCCCCAGTTGGTCGGCCGGGTGGGCGGGCAGCAGTGCCCGCAACGCGGGCGAGGCGTAGTACTCGCCCGGCCCCGGAGTGGTCGGGATGCCGACCGGGGTGGGTGAGGTCGAGCCGGTCGCGGCGACGTCGATCCGAATGATCTGCTTGCCGTGGAAGTAGTCCTGCCGGGTCGACCACCACAGCGGGTCGGCGTCGCCGGCCGAAGCCTGGGGATACATCGACGCGTACCGGGTGAGCTGGGCGTTTACCGCGTTGACCCCGGCCAGGGTGGTCAGCAGCAGCCCACTGCCGATTGCGACGGCGGCGGCGATGACGACCAGGCGGGTGAGCGCCTCCCGGCCGCCGGCCACGGCCAGCCGGAGCCCGAAGCGGATCACGAGGCGATCCGGTCCGGCGCGTTGACGCGCCCGTCACGGACCATGACCTCGCGGTCGGCGTACGCCGCGATCCTCGGCTCGTGGGTGACCAGGATGACAGTGGTGCCCTGTTCGCGGGCGGTGCCGACCAGCAGGTCCATGACCTGCTCGCCGGTGAGCGAGTCGAGCGCGCCGGTCGGCTCGTCGGCGAAGAGCACCTGCGGTTCGGCGACCAGGCCCCGGGCGAGGGCGACGCGTTGCGCCTGCCCGCCGGACAGCTCACCCGAGCGTCGGTGCTCCAGGCCGTCCAGGCCGAGGCGCGCGAACCAGGCCCTGGCCTTCGGCAGCGCCTGCGACCGGCGTACGCCGCTGAGCAGCAGCGGCAGGGCGACGTTCTCCACGGCGGTGAGCTCGGGGACGAGCTGGCCGAACTGGAACACGAAGCCGAAGCGGTCCCGGCGCAGGCTGCTGCGCTGGGTCTCGGCCATGGCGTGCACCCGGATCCCGTCGAAGAGGATCTCGCCGGAGTCGGGCACGAGGATGCCGGCCAGGCAGTGCAGCAGGGTGGACTTGCCCGAGCCGCTGGGGCCCATGATGGCGAGGATCTCGCCGGCGTCCACGGCGACGCTGGCACCGCGCAGGGCGGGCGTCTGGCCGAAGGCGAACGTCACGTCGCGGGCCTCGATGACGACGCTCATGACCGCACCTCCTTGCGTAGGGCGTCCAGCCGGGCGCCGGTCATCTCGATCCACCGGAGGTCCGCCTCCAGGTGGTAGAGGCCGTGGTCGGCGAGCAGCGCGTCGACGAGGCTGCCGGCGCGCTTGATCTCGGTGAGCTCGCGCATCCGGTGCAGGTGCGCCCTGCGCTGGGTGTCGAGGTACTCGGCGGCGGGACGGTCGAGCATCAGCGCGAGCACGACCTTGGCGAAGAGCACCGTCTGCAGGTGCGGTTCCGGGTCGACCGGCTGGGTCAGCCACTGCTCGACCTCGGTCGCGCCCAGGTCGGTGATGATGTAGCGCTTGCGGTCGGGGCCGGAGCCGGGGGCGACGTCGCTGATGACCACCTTCCCGTCCCGGGCCAGGCGGCTGAGGGTGGAGTAGACCTGGCCGAACGGCAGTGGCTTGCCCCGGCCGAAGAAGGCGTCGTAGTCGCGCTTGAGGTCGTATCCGTGGCTGGGCTCTCGTTCGAGGAGGCCGAGCAGGGTCAGTGGCACGCTCATGCCAGGAGGCTACACCGAGGGTATACCTCGCGTATATACCCTCGGTGTGGGTCAGCCGGCCAGGGCGTATCCGAGGCAGGCGGCGGCGAGCCCGGCGGCCACGCTGCCCAGCGCGTTGGCGAGGGCGAGGAGCCGGTGGCCGCCCCTGACCAGCCGCAGCGTCTCGTAACTGAAGGTGGAGTAGGTGGTCAGCGCGCCGCAGAAGCCGGTGCCCAGCAGCGCGCCGACCGCCGTCCCGGCAGGCCATCCGACGAGGACGCCGAGCAGCAGCGACCCGATCACGTTGACGGTGAACGTGCCCCACGGGAACGCGGAGCCGTGCCGGGACTGCACGGCCCGGTCGGTGAGGTAGCGCAGTGGTGCGCCGACGGCCGCGCCCAGGGCGACGAGCAGCACCGTCACCGGGCTGCCCGCCGTCGCAGCAGCGCGGCAGTCGCGGCGTCACCCAACCCGACCGCGACGAGCGCCCCGAGCAGCGTCGCGGCCAGGTACGCCACCGCGGTACCCGGGGCGCCCGCGACCAGCGCCTGCTGGACGTCGACCGCGTACGTGGAGAAGGTGGTGAAGCCGCCCAGCACCCCGACCCCGAGGAACGGTCGGGCCAGGGGGTGTCCGCCGCCGACGTGCGCGAGTGTCGCCATCAGTACGCCGATCAGCAGGCAGCCGGACAGGTTGACGCCGAACGTCGCCCACGGGAACCCGGTCGGCGCGTGCGGTGCGAGGTGCTGAAGGCCGGCCCGGGCCAGCGCGCCGAGCACCCCGCCGGCCGCGATCGTGCCGAGAACCGTCGCGGGGCGGACGGTCAGCTCTCTCCGGTCGGCGGGGACGCGAAGGTCGACGTCGGGGTCGGTGCGCGGGTCCAGTGGCTCTGACACGGGTCCTCAGCGTAGTGCGGCCACGGCGGCGTCCGGGCCGCCGCGCCACAGTGTGCCCACCTCGCGGTATCCGGCGTCGGTGAGCGCGGCGAGGTGCCAGGAGGCCGGCGGGTTCCACTCCGGGCTGTGCCCGGTCGGGTAGATGGCGTGCCGCTGGGCCACCAGTGGGGCGAGCGCCGGGTCGGCGGCGGCCCGCTCCCACCACTGCGACCAGGACAGCACGGAGCCGGCGGCGTACCGGGCGTCGCGCCGGTCACGTGCCCGGTCCATCAGTCGCTTGGTCAGCTCCGGCAGGGTGTCCTCGGGCATGTGGTCGGCGTTGACGAAGACCCCGCCCGGTCGCAGCACGTCGCGCAGTTCGGCGTAGAGCGCGCTCAGCCGCTCGGCGGGCAGCCAGTGCAGGGCGGTGGCGGTGAGGACGGCGTCGTACCCGTCATGGGGGAGTGCGGCCCGCCAGTCGGGGGTGCCGAGATCGGCGGTGACGATGGTGGCCCGGTCGCCCAGCGAGGCGCCGGCGATGGCGAGCAGCGCCGGGTCGAGGTCCACCAGGGTCACCTCGGCGCCGGGGAAGCGCGCCAGCGTCCGCAGCGAGATGCTGCCGGTGCCGCCGGCCAGGTCGAGCAGGCGCGGTGGCCGCCCGTCGAGGACGGCGTCGACGGCGTCGAGCATCGTGGTGAGGCGGTGTTCCCGGTCCGGTAGGTAGGCCTCCTGCTGGAGGTCCCAGCTCTCCTGCCAGGCCGACGCATCCGTGATGTAAGGACTCATGACGATCAGGCTAGTTACTCCACCGCCTCTGGTCCAGACCTTGTTGCACATCTTTTGCAATTGCGGGAGGATGGCGGGGCGATGATCAGAGCGACGCCGGGTCGGGCACCACGCTCGGCCCGGCGCCCCTCACCCGCACGCGCGGACCGCCCGTCGACACGGGCCCCGCGGCGTCGCCGCCGTCGCCCAGGTTGGACGCCGAGTTCGTGCTGGTCCGCTCGGATGAGCGGTCGGCGCGTTCGCTGCCCGGCAACGTACGGGTGGTCGGCTGGATTCCGCTGGACGAGGCGCTGCCGGCCGGAGCGGCGCTGGTCCACCACCGCGGCGCAGGCGCTGACCCGGCTGCTCACCGATGACGGCCTGCGCGCCGCCGCCGGGCAGGTCAGCCGGGAGATCGCCACGATGCCGGCGCCCACCGACCTCGTCGCGCGGTTGGCGGCGCTGGTCTGAGATCCGTCCCGCGTGGCCACACCGGACGGACGACCGGCTGCGGCAGGATGACCGGATGCGACACGTCGTGCTGTTCCACTCCGTGTACGGGCGGCGGCCCGCCGTGCGCGCCGCCGCCGACCGGTTGCGCGCCGCAGGCCACCGGGTCACCACCCCCGATCTGTACGGCGTCGCCGCCACCGACACCGTCGAGGAGGGTTTCGCGCTGCTCGACAAGATCGGCCAGGACGTGGTGCTCGACCGGGCCCGGGCCGCGCTGCGTGACCTGCCCTCCGAGACGGTGCTCGCCGGCTTCTCGATGGGCGCCGGCATCGCCGGGGCGCTGCTGGCCGAGCGCCCCGACAGCGCCGGGCTGCTCCTGCTGCACGGCACCGGTGGCGCGCCGGACGCGGTCCGCGCCGGACTGCCGGTGCAGCTGCACCTCGCCGACCCGGACCCGTACGACGCGCCGGACGAGGTCGACGAGTGGGAGCAGGCGATGACCGACGCCGGCGCCGACCTGACGGTGTTCCGCTACCCCGGCGTGGGGCACCTGTTCACCGATCCGGACCTGGCCGAGTACGCCCCGGACGCCGCCGCCGCGCTGTGGCCGCGGGTGCTGGCCTTTCTGGCCGCGCACTGACCGATCAGGCACGGCGAGGTGTGGGGCGCCCTCGGTCCGATATCGTGGCCGCACCACCAAGATCCTCTGAACGGGTGTGGTCATGACGACGACAGCCTTCGACGACCACGAGCGGTCCCGCTGGGCCGGGCGCGCGACGGCGTACGACACCAGCTTCGCCGCGCTCTGTGCCCATCCCGCGCCGTCGTTGCTGGATGCCGCCGCCATCGGTGCGGGCGTGCGGGTGCTCGATGCCGGCACCGGCTCCGGGACCGTGGCCGGGTTGGCCTGTGCCCGGGGCGCCACCGTCGTCGCCGTCGACGCCGAGCCCAGCATGGTGGCGCTGGCGCGCCGGCGGGTCCCGTCCGCCGACGGGGTCTGCCTCGCGGCTCTGCCCCACCTCCCGTTCTCCGCCGGGTCCTTCGACGCCGCCGTGTCGAATTTCGTGCTCAATCACGTGGGTGATCCGCTGGCCACGGTCAACGAGCTCGGCCGTGTCGTTCGCCCTGCTGGCCGGATCGCGGTGACGATCTGGCCGTACCCTGCGCCCCGGGCGCAAGGTCTCTGGCTGGACGTCTTCGACGCCGCTGGGGTCGAGCGTTCGACCGCTCCGCCCGGCTTGGACGCGGACCGGGACTTCCCGCGTACTCCCGAAGGGTTGGCGGGCCTGCTCGACGCCGCCGGGCTCACCGACGTGCGTTGCGGGACGATCAGCTGGGTGCACCGCACGGACCCTGAGGTGTGGTGGAGCGGCCCCGCCAACGGCATCAGCAGGCCGGGTCTGGTGATGGAGACCCAGCCGCCGGAGATGATCGCCCGCATTCGTGCCGCGTACGACGAGCTGACCGCCGCCTACCGCGACACGGACGGCCTGCTCGCGCTGCCCACCGCCGCGCTGCTGGCCTCGGCGTCCGTACCGTAGGGCGACCAACCACTGCCGGATCTCGCGCACCTCGTGCGCCCGGGACGGCGTACCGCTCCGGCATCGCGCCCGGCCGCCCACGGATCCTCAGGCGGCGGCCAGACCGTCCGGTCGGCGGATCAACGGCGGACGGGGCAGGTTGACGGGCGGCCCGGACGAGTGGGTTGGCGGCACGGCGCCGGCCGCCGGGACGGCTCGCAGGCGACGGGCGCCCGGCGGACGGCTGATCCCGGGAGTCGGCGTGGCTGCTCGGGTGAGCATCGTCGGGGCGGGGATGCGTTGGCGCAGCGACAGGGGATCGCCATCCTCCACCTGTGCGGCGGTGGCACGAACGGCGCCAGCGCGGTCGTCGCGCGGGAGGGAACGCTTGTGGACCGGGTCCAGGCGCGGGGTGTCGGCGGCCCGGCGGGCGAAGACGGCCCGCAGCGCGCGGGGCAACCGCTCGGCGGCGAGCTGGCGCAGCGCGGGCGCGGCGAACACGTACCCGCCGGTGCGGTGGGGAAGGAGCAGCCCGGCGGCGGCCAGGCCGCGCAGCGCCGACGCGGATCGTCCGGGCGTCCAGCCCAGCACCCGGTCCAGCGTCGCCGCGGAGACCATGCCGCCCAGGGTCGCGGCGGCCATCAGCGCAGCCCGTCGCTCGCCGTCGAGGTGGTCCACCTCCGCGCCGACGGCCCGGCGTACCGGCTCGGGCAGCGCCACCGGGTCGGCGCCCGCGGCGACCGCCGCCACGTACGCGGCGGCGTGCCCGGGTCGGCCGCCGACCAGCGGCAGCAGCCGGTCGACCAGGGCCACCGGCTGCCCGGCCCGGGCCAGCAGGTGGCGCAGCAGCCGCCCGGACTGCACGGTCGCAAGGGGTCGGATCGACATCCGCCGGGCCGGACCGGGTCGGGTGTCGGCCCACTGCGGCTGGTGCACGGTGAGCAGGGCCAGTGGCAGCCTCCGCGTCGTGGCTGCGGTGAACAGCGCGTGCAGGAAGCGGCTCACCTCGGGCGCGGCGCGATCCACGTCGTCCACGGCGACGACCAGCGGTCGGACGGCGGCCAGGCGCAGCAGGACATCGCGGCAGACCGCCGCGCCGGCCAGCGCCTCCGGTGAGCCGTCCGGGGTGGCCAGCAATCGCCGCAACGCCGGAACCGCCTCGGCGACCCCGGTCGGTGAGAGCAGCGGCGTCAGCGCGGCCACCAGCCGGTCGCGGACCAGCGCCGGGCCGTCGCCGTGGCGGATCCCGGCGAGGCCACGCAGCAGCTCCGCGACCGGCGCCAGCACCTGATCGGGGTACGGCGGGCAGCTCACCACGCACCAGCGGACCGCGCGACCGTCCACTGTGTGCAACGTGCGGGTCAGCTCGTGCAGCATCCGGCTGCGGCCACTGCCGGTGGGGCCGACCAGGGAGACCCACTGCGGCTGGTGTTCGCGGATCGCCCGGGTCACCCGGTCGGTGATGGCGGCCAGCTCGCGGCGGCGGCCGATCAGCGGGCCGTCGTGCCGGTCGGTGCCCGGACGGACCGGGCCGACGGCGTGCCAGACCGGCATCGGCGACACCCGGCCGTTGACCGGGACCGGCGCCAGCTGACGCTGGGCGATCAGCCCGGCGGTGGCCCGCGCGGTGCCCGCGCAGAGCGCGACGGAGCCGGGTGGGGCGTACTCCTGCAGGCGGGCCGCGGTGGTGATCACCGCGCCGCTGGCCACGCCGTGGCCGCCGCTGACGGCGCCGCCCAGGTCGACGACGACCTCGCCGGTGGCGACACCGACGCGTACACGCAGCCGGACGTCCCCGACCATCGGCCGGCCGTCCAGCGCGGCCTGGATCTCCAGTCCGGCGCGCACCGCCCGGTAGGCGTCGAAGCCGTCGGAGTGCCGGGCGCCGAAGAGTGCCATCACCGCGTCGCCCACGTACTTCTCGACGACCCCGTGCCAGCGGTGCAGCACGGCGGCGACGGTGTCGAAGTAGGCCCGTTGCAGCTCCCGCACGTCCTCCGGGTCCAGGCGGTCCACCAGCGCGGTGGAGCCGACGATGTCGGCGAAGAGGACGGTTACCGTGCGTCTCTCCTGCGGTACCGGCCAGTGTGTGTCCGGGGTCCGCCGGGCGTCGATGATGGTGCTGGTCATGGTTTACGCACCGGCCTTTCCCCGCTGGTGATTGACGACCATCGGAGATTGGCACCCCTGGGCCGACAGGGGATCGGCAGAACGACGTATGTCGGCCACTCGCAACCTTTAGTCGCAATGTCGACGCGAGGAGTACCACAAGCGGCAGATGGCCGTAGAACGGTACGGGGGCCTGTGATTAGGCTGCGTGCCATGGCCAGCGATGTGGACACCGCACCGCTCGTGGGTCGGGCCGGGCTGGTGCAGACGGTTCGGTCCGCGCTGCTCGGTGACGTCGCGCACGGGCAGACCGCCGCCGTCTTCCTGACCGGCGAGAGTGGTGTGGGCAAGACCCGGCTGCTCGGCGAGATCGGCGACCGGTTGCGTGACCAGGGCGCCCTGGTGCTGACCGGCAGTTGCCTGGACATCGGCGACGCCTCACCGCTGCACCCGTTGCTCCAGGCGTTGCGCCGCTTCGACGCGGACCTGTCGGCCGCGCAGTCCCGTACCTCCTCGGCGGTGCGGGGCCTGTTGCAGATGTTCGCCGACGAGACCGCCGGCCCGGACGGCGCGGGCGCGCTGCTGGAGCGGGTCTCCCGGGGGCTGCACCTGATCGCCGAGGGCCGGCCGCTGGTGCTGATCCTCGACGACCTCCAGTGGGTCGACCGCAGCACCCGGCAACTGCTGCTCTACCTGCTCGCCGGCCTCGGCGACCTTCAGCTGTCGGTGCTGGCCGCGGTACGCGCCGAGTCGTTGCAGGGCGCGCATCCGCTGCGCCGGGTCCTCACCGAGCTGCGTCGGCTGCGGACGGTGCGGGTGCTCGACCTGGCCCCCCTGGACCGCGCCGGCACCGAGGAACTCGCCGCGGCGGTGGTCGGCCGGCCGCTGCCGGCGGAGGCCGCCGAGCAGGTGTGGCAGCGCAGTGGCGGCAACCCGTTCGTCATCGAGGAGCTGGCCCGTGACCTGCGCGACGGTCGGGTCGGGCTGTCCGAGACGCTGCGGGAGATCTTCCTCGACCGGGTGGACGCGCTTCCCCAGCACGCGCACGCGGTGGTGCACGCGGTGGCCGCCGGGGTCGAGCCGGTGCAGCACTGGCTGCTGGCCGAGGTGTTGCGGCTGCCGGAGGAGGAGCTGATCGACGCGGCCCGGGCGGCCGTGGCGCACCGGCTGCTGGTCGGCGCCGACGACGGCTACCGGCTGCGGCACCGTCTCGTCGCCGAGGTGCTGGCGCACGAGCTGCTGCCGGCCGAACGCTCCGGGCTGCACCGCCGCTACGCCGAGGCGTTGACAGCCGCGCCGGGCGAGCTGCACCAGGCCCGGTTGGCGCACCACTGGCGGCTGGCCGGGGAGCCGGCGCGGGCGTTGCCGGCGGCGGTGGCCGCCGCGCAGGAGGCCGAGCGGCTGCACGGTTACGCCGAGGCGCACCGCCACTGGTCGGTGGCGTTGCAGCTGGCCGGCGACTCAGGCTCGCTGGCCGTGGACCGGGTCGAGCTGCTCGGCAACGCCGCCGAGGCGGCCCATCACTGTGGGGAGCACGCCCGGGCGCTGACCCTGCTGGAGGAGCTGGCCGAGGTGCAGGGCGGGGCGCCGACCTGCGCGCTGCACATCCGCCGGGCCCGCTACCTGGCCGCAGCCGGGCGGTCGGCGCTGGCCGAGGAGGAGTACCAGCGGGCGTTGGAGGCGGCGGACTGCTCCCCCCGCGACCGGGCCACCGCCGCCGCACGGTTGGCCGAGCTGCTGCTGTACCTGGGCCGCTACGCCGACGCCGGCCAGCGGGCCCGGGAGGCGCTGGCGCTGGCCGCCGACGCCGAGGACTCCGCCACCGAGGTGGTGCTGGCCAGCTCCGCGCTGGGCTTCAGCGACGCCTACCTGGAGGACCCGGACGCCGGGCTCGCCGTCATGCGCGACGCCCTCGACACCGCCGAGCGCGCCGGTCAGCCCGAGGACGTGGCCTGCGCGTACCTGCACCTCGCGGAGCTGTTGACCGGGCCGCTGAACGTCCTCGAGGAGGGCGTGGTGGTGGCCCGGCGCGGGGCCGAGCGGGTGGCCGAGCTGGGGCTGGGCCGCACCTGGGGGACCCGGCTGCTCGCCATCGCCATCAACGGCCTGTTCCGGGTGGGCCAGTGGGCCGAGGCGGAGAAGGTGGTGGCCGCCGCGCTGCGGCACCGACCGTCCGGTGCGGACGCCGTCGAGCTGCTGCTGGCCCGGTGCCGGCTCTCGGTGGGCTACGGCGACATCGACGCCGCCAGCCGGGACCTCGACGCGGTGGCGACGCTGCTCGCGGGCGGCGGGGCGCGGCACGTCATCCCGTTGCTCACCCTGCGCTCCGGGCTGGCCATGTGGGAGGGCCGGCACGACGTGGCGCGGCAGGCGGTGCAGCGCGGCCTGACCGAGAGCCGCTCCGACGATGTGACGATCCTGTCCGCGCTGGTCTGGCACGGCCTGCGGGCCGAGGCCGAGGCGCACGCCAGCCGGACCGTGGCGGTGGACCCGACGGCGGTACGTCGGCTGCGGGACGTGGCCGAGCGGGTGGCCCGCAAGAGCGCGTCCGCGGCCGGCCCGGTGCGGTCGGTGGTGGACGGGTTCCTGGCGTTGTGCGCCGCCGAGGTGAGCCGCCTGGACGGCAGCGATCCGGAGTTGTGGGCGGCCTCGGTCGCCGAGTGGGACCGGCGCAACCACCCCTACCCGGCGGCGTACTCGCGGCTGCGGCAGGCCGAGGCGCTGCTGGCCCGGCGCAGTCGGGTGGCCACCGCGGGCAAGCTGCTGCGTGCCGCGTACGAGGTCGCGCAGGGGTTGGGCGCGGTGCCGTTGACCTCGGAGATCCGGGAGCTGGCCGGGCGGGCGCGGGTGTCGCTGGAGGAGCGCGAGCAGACCGACACCGCCCGGGGCGCCGGGCCGGGCGAGGTGGCCGACGACGAGCTGGCCACGCTCACCGCCCGCGAGCGCGAGGTGCTCGCCCTGGTCGCCGAAGGGCTGACCAACCGGGAGATCGGCCAGCGGCTGTTCATCAGCGAGCGGACCATCGGCGTGCACGTGTCGCACATCTTCGACAAGTTGCAGGTCCGTACCCGCGTGCAGGCCAGCGCGATCCACCTGCGCAACCGGCGCGGCTGACCGACACCGTCGGGCAACCACCGGGCGTGTGCGCGCCGGGATACGTCGTTCTACTGATCCGGTGCTCGGTGTCGGCTGAGAGGCTGAGCCCCGTCGACGGCGGCACGGGGGTGCCGCGGACCACCATGGAGGAGAGATGACCGAACCGGTCTGGGGGCCCGTGCACCGGGACATCGTCGACCTGCTCGCCGACCATCCCGCGGACGTGCCTGCCGTGGTCGATCACCTCACCAAACTCCAGGACCTGCTGGTGCGGCTGCCTCCGCTGGAGGAGAGCTGCCCGTTGGCCGACTTCAACAAGCTCTACCTGACCATCACCAGCAGTGTGCTGGACGGCCTCTACGACGACCGCTTCGTCGATCCGGTGTTCCTGTCCCGGCTGGACGTCGAGTTCGCGGCGCGGTACTTCGACGCGATGCGGATGTGGACCGACTCCAGCCCCGGCACGCCGAAGGCGTGGTCGTGCCTGTTCGAGCGGATGCGCGGGCCGGACGCCCGGCCGTTGCCGTCGGCGGCGGCGGGTGTCAACGCGCACATCAACTTCGACCTGCCGTTCGCGCTTGTCACCACGTTCGACCACCTGGAGTCCGAACCGGTCGACGGCAGCGACCAGCACCACGACTACCTCGAGATCAACAACATCTTCGCCGACAAGATCCCCGGCCTGCGCCGGGGCTACCTGGAGCGGTGGCAGCTGCTCATCGACATGCTCAACGGCGACATCGACGACTGGTACCAGGGGGAACTGGTCGAGTACACCCGCGATGTCGCCTGGCGGAACGCGCAGAAGATCTGGCGGTGCCGGCACGATCCGGACGCCCGCGAGTGTGAGCGCACGCGGTTGGACGACAACGCCGCGGCGCTCGGCCGGCTGCTGCTCTCGCCCCTCGGGGCGTTCCTGCAGTAGCCGGGACGGGGGGCTCCCGCGCTCCGCCCCGTGGGGGGCGGCGGAGCGCGGGAGCGCGTCCCACCCCGCCGGTCCGCCCATGCGGGTGGACGGCGGGGGACAGCCGGTCGGCCCGGGGGGTGTCGACCGTCTGCCGCCGTCGGCCGGCCCGGGGGGAGCCGGCCGGCGGTGGTCCGGGACGACACGGGTACGCCGACGGGCGCCGGAATGGGGTGTCGGCCGGCCCGTAACGGGTACGCCCGCGCCATGACCGTCCTGGCCCGGCGGCGGCCCGCCGCCCGACCCCGGCC
>NZ_VDFY01000255.1 GCF_006228125.1 Micromonospora orduensis
GGCCCGTCCGGGGCCGCTCCCACGCCCACCGTGCCCCCGGGCGTTCCGGTGGGCGCGCGGGGCGGGACCGTCACCGTCCGCTGCCTCGCCGGGTCGGTGGAGGTGCTCGGGGTGACGCCCGCGCCCGGTTTTCAGGCCGAGGCGTACGACCCGGGGCCGGCGAAGCAGGTCCAGGTCGAGCTGACCTCGGCCGAGCACGGCAGCGAGATCCGGGTGCACTGCGCCAACGGCCGGCCGAAGCCGAAGGTCAAGGAGCGCTCCGACTGACCGGGGGCCGGCGGGTGCCGCGCCCCGGGGACGTACCCCGGACGCGGCCCCCCGTTCCCGCCGGCCCGTTCCGTCACCGCCCTGCCAGCGCCGCCCAGCCCGGGTTCACCGGCTGCCGGCGCAGCGGCATGCCCGCCTCCGCCGGTGTCCGGTCGCCCTTGCGCTGATTGCAGCCGTAGCAGGCGGCGGTGGTGTTACGCCAGGTGTTCCGGCCGCCGCGCGAGCGGGGCAGGATGTGGTCGATTGTCGACGCCGGGCCGCCGCAGTACGCGCAACACCGCTCGTCGCGGCGCAACACCCCGCCGCGGGACCAGGCCGGCCCGGCGCTGAACCGCCACCGGGTGACGACGTAGCGGACCAGCCGCACCACCCGGGGCATCGGAAAGACACCGATCACCCGGTCCGGCTCCGCCTCGTGGATCTCGGCCACCCGTCGGCAGAGCATCCGGACGGCGTGTTGGACGGTGACCCGGTGCAGCGGGCCGAGGTCGGCGTTGATGACGAGGACGGCGTCCACCGGGACTCCTTTCGACAGATGGTGACGGACAGCGAAGAGCCGCCCGGTCCGGCTGGTGGACGGGCGGCTCGGCGCGTACGGGTACGCGTCAGTCGGGCCGGCCCGCCCGGGGACCTTCCGCTCGGCAACCGTCGCCAGGGAGCGTCGACGGCACGGCGTTGACGTGCGACATCGTCATGAGCTGCTCCCGCTGCGGTGGTTGACCTTGCGCGATCACGGTAGGTCGGGACGGGACAGAGGGGCAACGTATTTCGATCGGCTCTCGGGCTCCTCCGGGCGGCGCTGGCGGCGGGCGGTGGCCCCCGCCGTACGCCGGACGGTGCTCAGGGGCCGATCCAGTCGCAGCGCCATCCGTGCGGTGAGTTCGCTGTCCAGCAGCGGCCGGTTGACCTCGCCGGCGACCGACAGCGCCGGCCCGGAGATGGATCGCCAGATGGCTGCGAGCCCGGCGCCGAGGCCGAGCAGGGCGACGGTGGCCCGGGCGGTCGGTGAGCCGGCCGCGGCGGCGGCGCTCGCCGCGACCACGGCGAAGAGCACCACCACCAGCGGCACCAGCACCGGCCAGAAGATCCCCCGGGCGGCCTGCGCCACCAGCCGCCGGTCCCGGATGATCAGGTTCCGGGCGACCACCGCGTAGTCCTCCTCGTCGAGCAGGTCGCGCGGGTGCAGACCGCCGGTGAGCACGCCACGCCACAGGTCACCCTGGTTGCGTAGCTCGCGGCTCAGCTCGGCGGGCTCGGGTTCGGTCGGGTCGCCCCGGCCGGAGCGTTCCACCGCGACGGCCCACTCGGCCAGTGAGCGGCGGACGACCGCCGCCGAGTACGGCGGCAGCACGGTGGCCAGCTCGTCCAGCCAGCGACTGATCTGGACCTGCCGGCCGTTGAAGCGCCGGAGCAGTTCGGTGGCGTCACCGGGCCGGACGGTGTCGGCGAGTGACCGCCCCAGCCGGTAGGCCAGCCCGACGCGCAGGTTGGTGGCCATCGTCCACCGGAGCACCTCCACGTTGAGGTCGTCGAGGGCCAGCAGCAGTGGTTCGGTGTCGGCGGTGTCGGGCGGTCGCAGGTCGGGCAGCCGGTCCAGGTCGGGCAGCCGGGCGCGGGCGCCGGCCGTGTCGGGCCGGGGTCCGGTGTGCCGGGTGAGCGCGGCGATCTGGGCCAGCGCGACATCGACGCCGTCGAGGTACATCCGCATCCGCCGGGGCGGGGACATCTCGGTCAGGTTGGAGAGCTTGGCCGGTGGGCGGGGCGCGACGGTCGGAGCGGGCTGGGTGTTGCGCCCGTGGTGGTACGCGTCCGCCATCCACCAGCCCAGCCGCAGGGCGGTGACGACGCAGGCGCGCTCGTCACGGATCAGCGGGTACGCGTCGTCCCGGCCGGCCTCCTCGGTGAGCGGCCCGCTGTCCGCACCGGCGCAGTGCAGTGGTGACATCTCCGCTGCCCTCCCGCCCGGTCGATCGACAGATGATCAACCGAGCGTACGGCAGCGTACCGTCGCTTATGGGGGGTTTTGTCGGTTTCGCTTGTCCCGTCCGGCGAGCAGCCCTCGCGGCCGGATCGAGCGCACCGGCTCGGCCGCACCGCCCTCCGCGCGCAGGATGTGGTTCGCAGCCAGGATCCCCGTCGCCGCGGACCGTTCCATCAACGCGCTCGGGAAGTCCGTGCCGATGCCGTCCCCCGCGAGGTAGAGGCCCTGCGCGTCGGTGCGCACCCCCGGTCGCCAGGCGTGACTGCCCGGCGTGAACGCCGGCGCCTGCGCCTCCACCCGGGCCCGCAGCTCACGGACCCGCAGGTCGGCGACCTCCGGCCAGAGCACGATCAGCTCGCGGCGCATCCGCTCGGCCAGCTCCTCGGCCGGCACGTCGGGCTCGCAGGCGTACGCGTGCAGCTCGATGACCGACCCACCGGTCTGCCGCGCCCAGCGCCGCGACTCGTTCTCCAGCCGGTGGTAGAGCGTCACCGAGTCCAGGGTGGGCTGCCGGGACACCCCGTTGAAGACCGCGCGACCGGCGGCCACGTCCCCGTCGCACCAGTACCGCGCCACCGCGTACGGCGGTCCGGGCGTGCCGAACGCGGGCATCCTCGCCACCAGCTCCGGGGCGTGCGTGACCAGATCGGGGGAGGCCGCGACGAGCGTGGCGAGCGCCGGCGGGTCGACGGCCAGCACGACGTGGCCCGCCGAATGGTCGCCGCCGCCGGTGGTCGTCACCCGCCAGCCGTCGGCGTCGCGGTGCACCCCGGTCGCGGCGGCGTCGGTGAGGACCCGGCCGCCGTGCTTCTCCACGTGCCGGGTCAGCGGCTCCCAGATCGCTGTCGCATAGTCCTCGTCGGGGCAGTCGAACGCCAGCCCCTCCGGGTTGCCGAGCAGGTAGAAGTGGAACTGCGCGACCATCTCGGCGGCCGACATCTCCGCCTCGTGGTTGAAGAACGAGTGCGAGAAGACCTCGAACAGCATGGCCCGCGCCCGGTCCGGCAGCCGTAGCGACGACAGCAGCTCGTCCGCCGTCCGGTCGTCCAGGTCGGCGTACGTGCGCACCGGGTCGTAGGTGAGCAGCGGCAGCGCGGCGTCCCGGTCCATCTGTCGCAGGTCGGCCAGGCGCAGGCTGGGACTGCGCAGCAGCAGCGCGAGCAAATTCGCCGGCGGCGCGGGCGGCAACTTGCCGAACTCCTCGGTCGGCCACTGCTCACTGAGGATCGGATAACCCGGGATCGGCTTGAGGAACCCCAGATCGGGGTCGATCCGGCGGAGGATCGACCGCCAGTTGTAGTACTGCCGGAAGAACGCGTGGAAGCCGTGCTCGTTCTGCTGGCTGCCGTCGGCCAGCGCCTCCGGCCAGGCGCCCAACCGGCCGCCCAGGGTGGGCGCGGCCTCCAGTACCGTCACCGCCACACCCCGTTCGGCAAGCACCACCGCCGCCGACATGCCGGCGATGCCGCCGCCCACCACCACCGCCGTGACCGGTCGCGGCACGCGGTCCGCGCCACCACCGCCGGGGTCCACCTCATGCTGGCGTACGCCGATGACCCGACCCACCATCTGCGACACCGCCACGAGCACCTCCGTCGTCGGGCCCAGTCTCCCCTACGGAAGGCAGCGGCGCGCGCGGTCGGAGCTGGGCCAGACGTACTCCAGGTCCTCCGGCACGTCGTCTCCGAAGATCGGCCGGTAGTGCGTGGGGTCCTTGCGGACCAGCGACGAGCGGTGGCTCAGGTGCAGATCCTCGCGGCCCAGCCAGGGCGGCAGCTCACCGGCCGAGGCCAGCTCCTGCTGGGTACGCACCACGCCGGGCCCGCAGGCGGCGGCCAGGTCGACGGTCATCGTCGTGGCGCAGGTGTCGGCGCGCCCCGGTTCGGTCCAGACGGCACACATGTCCAGGCCGTACCGGGTGAGCGCCTCCTCGTACCCGGCCCACATCTTCACGGCCGGGTGGTTGCGCCAGCCGTACCCGGGTCGGGTGAGCCCGCGCAGCACCTGGATGGCCTCCACCCGCTGCTTGCCCAGCCGCCGCGGGTCCAGCGCGCGGGCGCTGGCCAGGAAGTCCGGGTACGGCAGGAAGGTCTGCATGGCGCTGCTCTACCCGTCGTCGGGGCCGACATGCGTGGTCGGGGATGATCCGGACGGGGTCGCCCACCGTGATCGTGCTGATTACGATCCGGGCATGGCGGAGCCGTGGCGGGACCGGGCGCGACGGGCGGTCGAGTGGAACTGGCGGCTGCGGCCCGTCGGTGATCCGCGACCGCACTACGTGATCTGCGGGAGGGACGCGCTCGCCTACTACGTGGCCCGGGCGTTGCTCGAATCCGAGCTGCCGTCCGGCGGTGCTCGGGTGACAGTCGTGGTGCCGGAGCGCTACCCGCGCAACGGTCCGGACGTGGCGGGGCTGCGTGGGGTGCGGGTGGTCCGTTCCGAGCGGCTGGACGTGGCCACGTTCGAGGCCGCCGGCCTGGCCGGGGCGACCGGGCTGGCCCTGCTGCACCAGGACGACGTGGGCAACCTGCACGCCGCGCTCTGCGCCCAAGCAGTGGACCACCGGGTCCGCCAGGTGCTGCGGATGTTCAACGGCACCCTCGCCGACGGCGTACGCAAGCTGCTCAAGGCGCCGGTCGAGGTGCTCTCCGACGCCGAGATGGCGGCGCCAGCGTTCGTGGCCGCCGCGCTCGGTGAGGTCGACCCGAGTTCGTTCCAACATCGGGACAAGACGTTCCGGGTTGCCCGACGGGCCGACGTGCGCCCGCAGGACGTCGTCTGCGCGTTGGCCCACGGCGGTGACGAGCAGGGGGTCGACCTGCTGCCCGCCGAGCAGGCCGGTGCCGACCTGGTGCTGGCCGAGGCGACCGGCCAGCCGCCGGGGACCGAGGTGGCGGCCCGCCGGCTGGTACGGGCCCGGCGGCGACGCCGTCCGGTCACGATGCTGCTGGGGGCGGTACGCGGCTTCGCCACCCGCAAGATCGGCATCGCGGTGATGCTGGTGCTCGCGGTGATCGCGGTGCTCGGCGCGCTGATCTCCCGGGCCGAGGGTGTCTCCCCGGCCGAGGCCCTCTACCTGACGCTTGTCACGACCCTCAGCGGTGCCGACCCGGACACCGGGAAGACCGCCAGCGCGCAGGTCATGCAGGTGGTGCTCAACCTGGCCGGGCTGGCGCTGATCCCGCTGATCACCGCCGTCGTGGTGGACGGCATCGTCAACGCGCGGCTGGCCCTGCACACCGGCCGGTCGCAGCCCGCGCGGGTGGGGCACGTCGTGGTCATCGGCCTGGGCAACGTCGGCACCCGGGTGATGGCGCAACTGCGCGAGTACGACGTCGAGGTGGTGGCGATCGACAAGAATCCGGAGCCGCGCGGCGGCGCGCTGGCCCGGCAGTTGGAGGTGCCGCTCATCGTCGGGGACGCGGCCCTGCCGGAGACCCTGGCCGCCGCCTCGGTGGCCGACTGCCAGGCGCTTGTGGTGGCGTCCACCGACGACGTGGCCAACCTGGAGGCGGCGCTGGCCGCCCGGGATCTCCGCGACGACCTGCGGGTGGTGCTGCGGCTCTTCGACGGCGACTTCGCCGAGCGGGTCGAGGAGACCTTCGCCCTCGGCGTGTCCCGATCCGTCTCCTACCTGGCCGCCCCCGCGTTCATCGGCGCGCTCACGGAACGCGCGGTGATCACCACGATACCGGTCGACCGGCACGCGCTGCCGGTCGCCGAGGTGCCGGTCGCCGCGGGCTCCGATCTCGACGGCCGGCCACTGGACACGGTCAACCGGGACGGGCAGGTCCGGTTGATCGCCCGTACCCCGGCCGGCGGGGCGAAGACGATCTGGTGGAAGGACCTCGACCCCCGACAGGTGATCTTCGCCGGTGACCGGCTCACCGTGGTCGCCCGCCGCCGCGGCCTGGACTGGCTGACCAGGCACTGCGCGCCGCCCGCCGGTTCCGGCCCGGTTCCCCGGCCCGGCGGGGAGCCGCACCCGACACCCCGGTCGGTGCCGGGGTCGGCGGAGTGGCGCGTCGCCGCTTCCCCGAGCGGTGCGGCGCATCCCGTGCCGGTGCCACCCGCGGCCGGCGCGACGAACGGCGGCTCGCTGGACGAGGTCGAGGTGATCCGCCAACCCGACGGGCCCGGCGAGGCGGGGTGACCAGCCCGGCGCACGGTGCCGGTCGGGGTCCCCGCCGTCGACGGCGGCCGAGTAGGGTGCGCCAGTGCTTGGTGGTGGGGTGGGCCGAGGAGCCCGGGACGCGCAACGGCGACGGCGCGGAGCGGCTGTCGTCCGGTGGATGCGCACCCGGCCGATGTGGTGGCCGATGGCGGCGTTCGGCCTGGTCGTGGCGGTGGTCGTGGGCTGGGCGCTGTGGCCCGAGGACGAGCCGGAGCCGCGCCAACGGGACTACCGGGCGGAGACCGCCTGTCTGCTCACCGGCGCGGGAGGTGTCGACGCCCCCGAAACCCGTCCCGTGTGGACCGGCATGCAGGAGGCGTCCCTCGCGACCCTCGTGAAGGTGCAGTTCCTCGAAGTGGACGGCCCGCAGACGGGCGAGAACGCCGAGACGTTCCTCGCGAGTCTGGTGCAGAGCCGCTGCGGCGTGATCCTGGCCGTCGGCGAGGCGCCCGTGCGGGCGGTCCGTCCGACCGCCGCACGGTTCCCCTCAGCGAAATTCGTCGCCTTCGGTGCCGCGACGCCCGGCCCCAATGTGGTCGTCGAGCAGGCCACCGATCCGGAATCCGTGCATCGTAAGGCCGTTGAGGTGGTCTCCGCGCTGGCGTCCGGCAGGGACTGACGCTCCAAGGTTTCTCTCAGGATTAGCCGTTCGGACATCTTGTGCCCATGATCGACCAACCCTCACACTCCGCGTTGGTAATTTCACTTCACGGGGGAGGGGACCGGCCATGCGCCGATCCGTTACCAGTGGCACACGCCGTGCCGCATTCATGGTGGCTGTTGTCTTCGGTCTGACCGTCGCCGTTCCGGCCGACGTGGTCCGGCCGGGCGGGGAGTTCCCGCTGACGTGGCTCACCTGGTTCGCGCAGCGTCCCGCCTGGTCGGCGACGGCGGCGTTCGTGGGGCTCCCCGTGCAGCAGAAGGGGAAGCCGGTCACTGTCGACCGGCACGTGCCGGCCTCGGCTACCGACGCCGGCCGGGGCGCCGGGCGGGCACCGGAACCCGCGCCGGGCACCCTTGAGGCGTACCAGCCGCACCAGATCCCCACCACGCCCGAGGTGACGGGGGCGGCCGAGCCGGGCTTCGACGCCCGGACCAGCACGCGGGACGCCCGCAAGTCCAGTGCGCGCTCGGACATCTTCGCGAACGCCGACGGATCCTTCACCAAGCGCACGTACAACCGCCCGGTCAACTACCGCGCGTCGGACGGCAGCTGGCAGAAGATCAACTCGAATCTCGCCCGCCGCTCGGACGGTCGGCTGCACGTCACGGCGAACCGGCTCGGCGTGTCGGTCGCCGGCGGTGCTTCGACCGCCCGCGCCACGAACGCGGCCGCGGCGGACACGCCCACCGTGGACGGCGACCTCGCCCAACTCACCCTGCCGGGCGGTGAGAGCGTCGGTTACCGGCTCGAGGGTGGCACCATCAACGCTCCCGAGGTGGCCGGGCCGACCGCTCGCTACCGGGACGTTCTCCCACACACCGACCTGGAGCTGACCACCTTCGACGCCGGTGTCAAGGAAACCCTGGTGCTGCGTTCGCCGGAGGCGGCGTCGACCTGGGTGTTCCCGCTCCGCCTCACCGGGCTGACCCCTCGGCTCACCGCCGCGGGTTCGGTGGAGCTGCTCAACGCGGACGGCAAGGCCGTGGCCTGGTTCCCGCACGGCTCGATGCAGGACTCGAAGGTCGACCGCAGGTCCGGCGCCCCGGCCGAATCCGACGCCGTCACGTTCGAGATCATCACCGTCGACGGCGCTCCCGCGCTGCGGGTCGTGGCCGACCCGGCCTGGCTGCGGGACCCGGCCCGCCAGTACCCGGTGCGGGTGGACCCGACCGCCACCACCGGCACCACCGGCGACGTGTACGTCGACAACGACACCGGGACGACCAACCACAACGGCGACAACCTGCCCGTCGGCACGTACAACAGCGGCGGGGTGAAGGCGCGCTCGTTCATCCACTTCGACGAGTTCGCGAGCGACGGGCTCGCCGGCAAGCGGTTCAGCGCGGCGAAGCTGCGCCTCTTCCACACCTGGTCGTACGACTGCACCTCGCACAAGGCGTTCAACGTGCACCGGGTGACCCAGGCGTGGACTGTCGACAACCTGTCGACCGCCACGTACCCGGGGCCGACCATCTCCTCCTCGATCGGCTCGCTGACCATCGCCGACAACTACCCGGCCTGCACCAACGACCCGCCCAACCGGAGCACCGGCAAGTGGGTGACCGTGCCGCTGGCCGTGGACACGTTCAACGACTGGTCGACCGGTGGCATGAACGAGGGGCTGGCGCTGACCGCCTCCGAGACCGACTCGACGGCGTGGAAGCGGTTCACCGCCGCCAACTACTCCGACGGCAGCTACAAGCCGTACCTGGAGCTGACGTACACCAACAACGTCGCTCCGCAGGTAAACGTCCGCTACCCGACGAACAACGCGGTGGTGCAGACCCTCACGCCCGAGCTGCACTCGCGGGCCGTCGACCCGGACAACTGGCCGGCGAAGGGCTTCACCTACAACTACGTGGTCGCCGACGCCGAAACCGGCGCGGTGGTCGCCAACTCGGGTTGGGTCGCCACGGCGAGCTGGACCCTCCCGGCCGGCAAGCTGACCTGGAACAAGCGCTACCTCTACACCGTCCAGGTCAACGACAAGGCCGGCTCCAGCGCGGTCTACCCGGCGTACGCGTTCACCACCTCGGTGCCGCAGCCGCTGCTGACCGGGAGCCTGACGCAGAACTCCGGCAAGGGGTACGACCCCGGTATCGGCAACTACACCACCTCGGCCACCGACGCGAGCGTCGCCACGGTCGGGCCGTCCCTGTCGATCACGCGCAGCTACAACAGCCTGGACACCCGCCGCGGCAACGCCTTCGGGGCCGGCTGGGCGAGCATGCTCGACACCCGGGCCACCCAGGTCCGCGACATCGCAGGCCAGGTCCAGTCGGTTCTCATCACCTATCCGACCGGTCAGGACGTGGCGCTGGGGCGCAACGCCGACGGCACGTTCACCCCGTCGTCCGGCCGGTTCTCCGTCCTGAAGGAGAACAAGGACGTCGGAGGCGCGGTCACCGGCTACACGCTCACCGACAAGGACGCCTCCCTCTACGTCTTCGCGCAGGCCGCCGGCAGCGATGTCTTCAAGATCACGAGCATCACCGACGCCAACGGTCGGGCGATGACGTTCACGTACGACGGCAGCTCGAACGCCACGAAGGTCACCTCCGCCTCCGGCCGGTCCCTGTACGTCACCTGGTCCACCCCGGCCGGCTCGGCGTACGCCCACCCGGCGGCGGTGTCCACCGACCCGGCGGTCTCCGGTGACCCGAGCACCGCGACGACCTGGCAGTACAGCTACGGCACCAGCGACCAGCTCGCCAAGGTCTGCCCGCCGACCAGTTCCACGGCGTGCACCACCTACCAGCACGACAGCACCTCCCAGTACGCCAACGCGACCCTGAACGCGGGGCCGTACTCGTACTGGCGGTTGACCGAGGCGTCCGGCGCCACCACGGCGGCGAGTTCGGTGCTCGGCAACGCGGGCGTGGACAACGCGAGCTTCAACAACGTCGCGCTGGGTCAGCCGGCGGCGCTGCCCGGGTCCACCGCGACGACGGCCGGCTTCAACGGCACCAGTTCGTTCGTGCAGCTGCCGGGCAACCTGGTCAGCGACGGCCAGTACCAGTCCGTCAGCATGTGGTTCAAGACGACCACGCCGAACGGGGTGCTGTTCAGCTACCAGGCCGACCCGATCACGAAGGGCACCACGCCGGCCAACTACACCCCGTCGCTCTACATCGGCACCGACGGCAAGCTGCGCGGCTCGTTCTGGAACGGCAACCCGTCCCCGATCAACACGAACGTGACGGTCACCGACGGCGCATGGCACCACGTGGTGCTGGCCGGCGCCGGCGACACCCAGAAGCTCTACCTCGACGGGGTCGACCGGGGCACCCTCGCCGGCACCGTCGCCCAGATCCCCGGCGGTTCGGCGAACGTGCTGGTCGGTGCCGGTTTCGTGGGTGGCGGCTGGCCCAGCCACGTCAACAGCGGTGTCACCCCGGCACGGGCCACCTACTTCACCGGCTCCATCGGCGAGGTGTCGTTCTTCAACCAGGCGTTGACCGGTACCACGGTGTCCGCGCTGCACGACGCGGGCCGGACAGCCCACCCGGTGCTCAGCTCGGTGGTCCGCCCCTCGGGTGGGATCACCGCGCAGGTCGGCTACGACAAGTCCACCGGTCGGGTGTCGACAGTCACCGACGAGAACGGCGGTGTCTGGACGATGGGCACCCCCACCGTCTCGGGCAGCAGCGACGTCTACGCCGCCTCGGTGCTGGGCGGCAAGCCGGCCGACTACTGGCGGCTCGGTGACGTCGAGGCGACGGACGCCGCCAACGAGGTGCAGGGCGGTGTCGCCACCTACAGCTCCGCCACCCTCGGGGTCGCCGGCCCGTTCAGCGACAGTCGGGCCGCGTCGTTCAACGGCACCACGTCGTACCTCCAGCTCCCACCGGAGGACATGCCCGGCACCGGGCCCAACTCGGTCGAGCTGTGGTTCAAGATGCCGGCGGGCAACACCGCCGGTGGTGTCCTCTACGGCTACCAGGCCAGCCCGGTGGCGGATCCGACAGTGACCGGCAACTGGACCCCGGCCCTCTACGTCGGCACGGACGGCAAGCTGCGGGGCGGGTTCTGGACCGGCAGCTCCACTCGGGTCATCACGAGCGCGGGCGCGGTCAACGACAACAAGTGGCACCACGTGGTCCTCTCCGCGGCCACCGCCACCCAGTCGCTCTACCTCGACGGCGTCGCGGTCGGCAAGCTCGACAACGCGTTGGTCGCCACCGACGCGGTGAACGCGTACGTCGGCGCGGGCAAGTGGGCCGGCTCCTGGCCGTTGCACGGCGCCGGCGAGGTCGGCTACTTCACCGGATCGATCGCCGAGGTGGCGTTCTACCGTTCGCAGCTCTCCGCCGACCAGGTGACCGCGCACTTCCAGGCGTCGAAGCAGACCGCGCCGGTCGCCGTGACCATGGTCAACGGCGCCGCCAGCGCGATTCCGATGCCGGTCTCCACCGTCGCGGTGACCGGGCCGACCGGTGAGAAGATCAGCTACAGCTACGACCTGGTCAACGGCAGCCGGATGGTCGCCCAGACCGACGGCCTGGGCAACACCACCAAGTTCGGGTACGACGTGGGCGGCTACGGCAACCTGACGTACGACCCGCGCGGCGTGTGGAGTCAGGAGCTCCAGGACGCCCGGGGCAACACGAAGCAGGTCATCACCTGTCAGGACCAGTCGGCCAACAAGTGCTCGTCGGTCTACTACACCTACTACGCCAACTCGGCCGACCCTCTCAACTGGGGTACCGCTTCGCTGCCGATGATGTTCGAGGACTTCAACGGCGACGGCGCACCGGACGTGGTCTACCGCGAGGCCGACAACACAATCCAGATGGTGCAGGGCAACGGCACGGGCGGCTGGCTCACCAGCCTGCCGGTGCAGATCGGCACCAGCCTGGCCTCGGCCAACCTGGCGGTCGCCGCCAAGGACTTCACCGGCGACGGCAACCCGGACCTGATCTGGCGCAGCGCCTCCGACAGCAACCTCTACGTCCTGCCCGGCAACGGCAAGGGCGGTTGGTTGAGCAGCACCTCGACGAAGATCGGCCCGAGCGTCGGCGCCGCGGACCTGATGACCTTCTCGAAGGACTTCAGCGGTGACGGCAAGCCGGACATCATCTTCCGCAGCTCGGTGGACAAGAACCTCTACCTGCTCAAGGGCAACGGCTCGGGCGGCTGGTTGAGCACCACCGCCACCATGATCGGCCCGAACGTGGGCGCCGCGAATCTGCTCGCCTCACCGGGCGACTTCGACGGCGACGGCAAGAACGACGTCGTCTTCCGCAGCAGCGTCGACAACAACCTGTACCTGTTGAAGGGCAACGGTTCGGGCGGCTGGCTGAGCACCACCGCGACCCGGATCGGCACCGGGTGGGGCAGCGCCAAGGCCCTGTTGTCCGCCGGGGACTTCGACGGCGACAAGAAGCCCGACATCGTCTACCTCAAGTCGACAGACAACGAGATGTACCTGGTGTCGGGCAACGGCACCGGTGGTTGGGCGACCGGCAGCTCCGTCAAGATCGGTGGCACGCCGGACCCGCGTAACGACGTCATCCTCACCATGCGCGACGGCCGATCGTCGTCGGCCACCGACAACCGGTACCTGACCAGCTACGGCTACGACGGCAAGGGCAACCAGACCGCCATCACCGACCCGCTGGGCCGGGTCACCCGCACCACCTTCACCGACGGCACCACAGTGGCGGCGAAGGACGGCGGATTCGCCCCGGCCGGTCTGCCGGCGGCGGTCACCACGGCCGGCGGGCAGACCCAGACGATCACCTACTACGCCAGTGGCGACGTCGCCGAGATGGTCGAGCCGAGCGGCAAGATCACCCGCTACACGTACGACGGGCTGGGTCGGCTGCTCACCGAGACCGAGGTGACCAACAGCTACCCCGCGGGACTCACCACCAGCCACACGTACGACCGGTTGAGCCGTGAGATCACCGAGACCGAGCCGGGCGTCACCAACCGGGTCACCGGCGCGATCCACACCGCCCGCACCTCCACCGTGTACGACGACGACGGCAACATCACCGAGGTGACGGTCAGCGACCTGACCGGCGGCGACGCGTCCCGCACCGAACGGCACACCTACAACTCCTACGGGCAGGAGTCGTCGACCACCAACGGCGTCAACCAGACCACCAGCTTCGAGTACGACAGGTACGGCCGCGTGGTCAAGGAGACCGAGGCCGACGGTGGGGTGACCACCAGCACCTACGACGTCGAGGGCAACCTGCTCACCACGACGGTGAAGAACTTCACCGGCGACCCGAACAACCCGTCGGCGCCCCGCGACCTGGTGACCACCACCCGGGCGTACGACCCGGCGGGCCGGCTCGCCAGCGAAACCGACGCGATGGGCTGGACCACCAGCTGGACGTACACCGACAACGGTCTGGAGGCGAAGGTCAGCCGGACCGACGGCACCAGGACCTTCGTGGTCGAGGAGAACGTCTACGACGCCGCCGGCAACGTGGTCAGCGAGATCACCAACAACGGCCACACCGTCACCGCCACCGAGTACGACGCGGCCGGCCGGACGACCGCCTCGGTCGTCGACCCCAGCGGGTTGAAACGGCGGACCGCGCTTACCTACGACGCCGACGACAATGTCATCTCCACTGTTTCCTCCGGGGCGGACGGCACCGTCACCAGCTTCTCCGACGCGCTCTACGACAGCGCCGGCCGCGCCATCGCCGAGACCGAGTACCCGTCGACGGCGCTCACCCCGGTCGGTCGCTGGAAGCTCGACGAGACCAGCGGCACGAAGGCCGCCGACTCCAGCGGCAACAGCCCGGCCACCGCAATCGGCAACGTCACCTGGTCCGCCGACCGGGGCGGCTCTGCCGTCCTCGACGGCACCAGCGCGTACCTGAAGACCGGCCCGGTGGTGGACACCAAGCGTGCCTTCACGGTCTCGGCCTGGGCGAAGCTCAAGTCCGGCGGCCCGGCCACCGATCAGCTCGTCGTCGCGGCACCCGGCGCGAATGGCAACTCGGCCCTGAAGTTGTACTACGCACCGGCTCAGAACCGCTGGTACTTCGCGATGGCGGTGCGCAAGGCGGACGGCACCGTCACCTGGATCGGCGGCGGTGGCCCGAACGGCTCCGCGGTCGTCGACGCGTGGACGCACCTGTCGCTGGTTGTCGACCCGACCGCCAGGACGGTCAAGCTGTACGCCGACGGCAGCCTGCAGACCACCCTGGCCGTCACCGAGCCCTTCAACAACACGGCGACCGGCTTCACCATCGGCGGCGCCGACGGGTTCGGCTGGTTCGCCGGCGCCATCGACGACGTGCAGGTCTACCAGAAGGCGCTTACCGACGCGGAGGTCTCGCAGGTCAGGGCGGGGACCGCCCCGGCGGCGGACGCCTCCGTCATCCGTACCTCGCAGGTGTTGGACTCCGACGACCTGCCCACCTCGGTCACCGACCCCAACGGCAACACCACCTACTACGGGTACGACGAGGAGGGTAGGGCGGTGAAGACCACCGCCCCGGCGGCCACGGTCGAGCAGCCCGGTCAGATTCCCGCCCAGGCGAACGCGGTGAGCTGGGTCGGGTTCAACACGTTCGACGAGCCCACCGACACCCGGGACGCGAACGGCAACTGGTCGGTGGTGGAGTACGACGCGGTCGGCCGCGTCGTGTCGGAGAAGGCACCCGCGTACACCCCGCCGGGGTCGTCGACGCCGATCGTGCCGGAGACGCGCTACAGCTTCGACACGGCCGGTCAGCTGGCGACTGTCACCGACCCGCTGGGCAAGATCACCCGCTACGAGTACGACCAGCTGGGCCGGACGTCGAAGGAGATCGCGCCGAACGACGGCGCCACCACCTACACCTACGACGACGCGGGCAACGTGCTGTCGACGACCGACCCGACCGGGGCGGTGAGCACCGCGACCTACGACTACCTGGGCCGCACGGTCACCTCGACCGAGGTGGTGCGGCAGGAGGGCAAGAACCACACCACCACCTACACGTACAACGCGCAGGGGTGGCCGTCGCAGGTCACCACGGCCGCCGGCGTGAACGGCTCGACGACGTACAACGTGCTCGGTGATCCGCTGACGGTCACCGACGGCGCCAACAACGTGAGCCGCTACGAATACGACTCCGAGGGTCGGACCACGAAGTCGATCCGCCCGGACGGCTCGTACGCCTCGGTCACCTACGACATGGCGGACCGGCCCACCCGCACCGCCGAGTACAGCCCGACCGGGACGCTGCTGTCGGAGCAGTCGGCCCGCTACGATCGGGCCGGCAACATGGTGGCCAGCACCGACGCCCGCAAGACGACGGTGACCTACGAGTACGACGCGACAGGCGTGGTCACGAAGGAGACGCAGCCGATCTCCGCGTCGGACTCCATCGTCACCACGTTCGGCTACGACCTGGAGGGCAACCGCACCCGGTTCACCGACGGTCGGGGCAACGCCTTCCTCACCCGGTACAACTCGTGGGGTCTGCCGGAGGCGATGATCGAACCGGCCACCGCCGACCACCCCGACCCGGCGGACCGCACCTTCACAGTGGAGTACGACAGGTCCGGCCGGCCGGTGAAGCAGTCCATGCCAGGTGGGGTGACTGTCACCAACGAGTACGACGACCTGGGTCAGCTGGTGCGCCAGTCGGGCGCGGGCGCCGAGGTCGCCACCGAGGACCGGACCTTCGGCTACGACGTGGCCGGCCGGATGACGTCGCTGTCCGGTTCGGGCGGCACGAACACCATCGCGTACGACGACCGGGGTCTGCCCCGGTCGGTGAGCGGTCCGTCGGGCAACTCGACGTTCGGCTACGACCCGGACGGCCGGCTCGCCTCCCGGCAGGACGCGGCAGGCACGACCTCCTACGGGTACGACGGCGCGGGTCGCCTGTCGTCGCTTGCCAACCCGTCGGCCGGCGTGCAGATGGCCTACACCTACAACACCCTCTCCCAGGTCTCGAAGATCACGTACGGGTCGAGCGGCAACACCCGCAACTTCACGTTCGACCCGCTGCGGCGGCTCACCGGCGACGAGTTGAAGTCGTCCGCCGGGGCGTCCCTCGCGAAGATCACGTACGGCTGGGACGAGAACAGCAACATCACCTCGAAGTCGACGACCGGGTTCGCCGGCTCGGCCTCGAACACCTACACCTACGACCTGGCCGATCGGCTGACGTCGTGGAACAACGGCGCCACCACCACGGCGTACGCGTACGACAAGGCCGGCAACCGAGTGCAGAACGGTTCCAAGCTGTTCACCTACGACCAGCGGAACCGCCTGCTCACCGCCGACGGCGCGAGCTACACGTACACGGCGAGGGGCACTTTGGCCGACGCCGGTGGCAACGTCACCCGCACCGACGCGTTCGGGCAGGTGGTGTCGCAGCAGTCGGCGGGCGGTACGCAGACCTACACGTACGACGGGTTGGGTCGGGCGATCCGGCCCGGCCACGCGTACACCGGTCTGGGTAACGACCTGGCGGCGGACTCCAGCGCGACCTACGTGCGGGGGCCGTCCGGCGAGGTGGTCGGCACCACCGGCGGCGGCAACCAGCGGATGGTCTGGACGGACCTGCACACCGACGTGGTCGGGCAGTTCACCCCGACCGGCACGGCGTTGACCGGGTCGGTGACCTACGACCCGCTGGGCAAGGCGCTCACCACCAGCGGGCTGCTCGGTCAGCTCGGCTACCAGTCCGAGTGGACGGACGCGTTGACCAGCCGGGTCAACATGCACGCCCGCTGGTACAACACGGACACCGGGCAGTTCGACACCCGGGACGCGGCGAGCAACAGCCCGCTGCCGGACTCGATCAACGCCAACCGCTACCAGTACGGCGACGCGAACCCGCTGACCGTGACCGACCCGACCGGGCACTTCGGTCTGGGCAGCCTGAAGAAGTCCTTCTCCCGGGCGGTCAGCTCGGTCAGTTCGAGCTTCCGTTCGTACGCGTCGTCCGCCTACTCGTACGCCTCGTCGTACGCGTCGTCGGCCTACTCGTACGCCTCCTCGGCCTACAGCGCCGCGAAGTCCACAGTGAAGAAGACCGCTTCACGGGCCAAGGCGGCGGTGAAGAAGAAGTACCACCAGGCCAAGAGGAAGTACCACCAGGTCAAGAAGCAGATCAAGAAGAAGTACAACCAGGCGAAACGCGCGGTCAAGAAGAAGTACAACCAGGCCAAGAAGTACGTCGCGAAGAAGGCGGCGGCGGTAAAGAAACGCGCCAAGCAGGCGGCGGCGAAACTCAAGCAGGCCGGTAAGAAGGTCGCCGCCAAGGCGCAGCGGGTCGTCAAGAAGGCCACCACCGCCGTACGCGACGCCGCGAACGCCACGACCAAGTGGGTCAAGGAACACAAGGACGTCCTGCTGGAGGTCGCCGCGATCGGCGGCGCGATCCTCGCCGGCATCGCCTGCACGGCGGTGACCGCCGGGGTCGGCGCGATTGCCTGCATGGCCGGCGCTGGGGCGCTCATCAGCCTCGCCAAGGACGCTGCGCAGGGCGACATCCACAGCATCGGTGACGCGCTGGGCTCCCTGGGCACCGGTGCGGTCACCGGGCTGATCGGCGGAGCCGGCGGTGCCATCGCCGCGCGGGTCGGTGCGGCCGTGGCGAAGAAGGTCGGCACCGGCCTGGTGGGCCGCCTGGCCACCGAGGCCGCCGAGAACGGCGTCGAGGACGCGGTCAGCCAGCTGGCCACGTCCGGCACCTACAACCCCCGGTCGGCCGCGGAGAACATGGTTCCGGGGCTCGGGGCGCTGAGCCGCAAGGGTGGCGGGGGCGCGCGTTCCGGCGGGGCTGTCGGCCTTCCCAGCAACGCCCGTTCCTTCGCCTCGCCGAGCACTCGCGGCCAGCCGGGCGGAGTGCCACCCGTAGTCAAAACCTTCCCGGCTCCTAGCGGCGACTGGTCGGTCGACGGCCGATTGAAGGATGCCGAGCGGCATTTGGGCGAGGAGATGCGCGAAAATGCGACGCGGGGCAATCCAACGCAAAAGAAGAACAAGGCGTGGACAGCCGGCGTGAACGTTAGGACCGGGGAGGTGGCGGTTGCCTGCTCGGGCAACGGCTACTGTGCGGAGGGCAATGTGGTCAATGCCCTCGGTGGCAACTCGGATGACATCAACTTCACCAAGGCGAGGCAGAGGACCAGCAACCCGGGCGAGACGTATGCCGACAAGGAGAAGCCGATCTGCCGGAAGTGCTACCCCGGTGATTACCGGCGAGATCAGTTCCCCTCCGATGCCACCTTCGACGCTGACAACTAGCCCAGGGCCTAACACCTAGCCCTCTGGGTAGGATCGAGAGATGGACGCAGCGCGAACGATGAGAGCTCAGATGTTCGAGAGGGTTCCCTTCGTTCGCGCTGCGGCCTTGTCTCACGACGCCAGGAGTGTGGCTGTTGCCGACGACTCAGGGGTCCTCGTATGGGACGTTCAGTCGAATGAGCCTCCCATCAGACTGGATCTCCCTGCCGCCGGCGTTCGCTCGTTGGCTTTCTCTCCCGACGGAGAACACATCGTGGCGGGAAGTGCTGACGGGCAGGTGGCGATCGTGGCGGCGTCCGGTCGGAGGGTCCGCAGGTTTGCACCCCTGCCGGGCTCGTGCTGGGCGGTGGGGTGGGACAGGTCCGGTCGGTTCGTCGCTGCCGCTGGCGAAGATGGCACCTTGGTGGCGTGGAATGCCGATGGGGGGCAGGAACTCGTCCGGCTCACACGAGACGAACTGAGTCAGGGGGGTCGGCCCAGCATCGTCCGCGCTCTCGCCTTCGCCCACGGCGGCGACCGACTCGTCATCGCTACTCACGCGGGGGCGGTCGTCGAGTGGGAACCGTCTGTCGCGCGTGTTGTGCGGGTGCTGAGGGTGGGTGAGGGTGGTAGGCCGATCGGAGCGTTGGCCGCTGCTGACTCCGGCGTCGTAGCCGCCGGTGACAACCGCGGTGTTCTCCACCTATGGAGAGGTGAGTCGGCGGCCCTGGAGTTGGTGGGCCATGTTGGCACGATTGCCGCTGTTGCCCTCGACCCTTCCGGACGCCTTGTCGCCACCGGCGGCGACGACCGCGCCATTCGCGTCTGGGATGTAGAGAGCGGCCGGCTGCTGCACATACTGCGGGGCTTGAACGGGAAGATTCTCCACCTCGCGTTTTCGCCCGACGGGTCGCAACTCAGCGCCTGTGACGGAGATGCGGTGGTCGCCCGCTGGACCGTCGCGGACGGCAGGCTGGGTCACCGCGTCCGATGCCGCCCGGCGTCCGTGGACATCCCGCTCGCACAGGAAGAGCGAGCGTGGCAGCTCGAAGCCATGCGCCAGGACTGGGAGACGATTCGTTGCGGATGTCCCCGTGGTGCGCGGCATGTTCCGGGCAGTTTCGCCGACCTTGTTCGCGCGCAGTCGGAGGACGAAGTCCAGGCGCGCGGGCTCGTGAACGACGTTGAGATTCAAGGCATGCTGTTCGAGGCGGCCGTGCCGGTGACCTCGATGATCATCGCGGCGCTCGCGGAGGAGCGACTTTCGATCCCGGCGAGACGGGCTCTCCTCGATTTGCTGGCCACCTTTGTGGATGGAGAGTCCTACTACACCGAGGCTCTGGAGGGGCGGCCCGCTCTCGAGGAAGCCTGCCGGGAGGTGGCGCGGTCGGGACTGGGCGTCCTCTATCGGGAGATGGAAGTCGCGCCCGCACCGGGTACCGCCTCCTTGGTGGCGGAAATAATTGACAGCATCAACTCGGCGTGACGAAGAAGCGGGGCTGAGGGGCAGGGCGCCTTGGCGGGTCAGAGGCGTGTCCGTAGCGCGTACCAGGCAGTACCCAGGGCGAGCGCGCCGAAGCCGGTGAGGGCGCTGCTCAGGGGCAGGTTGACCGCGAGCAGTAGGCACCCGATCAGTCCGAGAGCGGCGAGGACCTGGACCGGCAGCCGCCGGTCGGGGTCGCGGCCCAGGGTGAGCGCCGCCGCGTTGGTGATCGCGTAGTAGACGAGCACGGTGCAGCTGGAGAAGCCGATCGCGTGGCCTACGTCGCCGAGCAGCACCACCACGATCACCACGGCGGCCACGGCCAGTTCGGCGCGGTGTGGCACCTGGTGTACCTGGTGCACGGCGGCCAGTGCGCCGGGCAGGTCGCGGCGGCGGGCCATCGCGAGGGTGGTCCGGCCGACCCCGGCGACGAGGGACAGCAGCACCCCGACGACGGCGATGGTGGCCCCGGCGCGGACCACCCAGGCCAGGCCGGGGAGCCCGGCGGCGGTCACCACGTCGACCAGGGGCGCGGCGGATCCGGCCAGCCGGTCGGCGCCGAGCACGCCGAGCGTGACCACGGCCAGTACCAGGTAGATGGCGAGCACCGCCCCGAGCGCCAGCGGCACGGCCCGGGGGATGGTCCGCTGCGGGTCGCGGACCTCCTCGCCGAGCGTGGCGATCCGGGCGTACCCGGCGAAGGCGAAGAACAGCAGCCCAGCGGCGGTGAGTACGCCCCGCGCGGAGCCGCCGGGGTCGGTCAGTCGATCCAGGTGCACCGGCCCGCCCACGATGCCGACGACGGCGACCAGGGCGAGCACCGCGAGCACGAGCGCGACCAGCAGTTTCGTGGCGGTGGCCGTCTTGCCGATGCCACGCAGGTTCACGGCGGTCACCGCGAGCACCGCGCCGACGGCGACCTGCCGGGCCTGCCCTGGCCACAGGTACGCCCCGATGGTCAACGCCATCGCCGCGCAGCTCGCCGTCTTGCCGACCACGAACCCCCAGCCGGCCACGAAACCGGCGAACGGTCCGAGGCGTTCCCGGCCGTAGACGTAGGTGCCGCCGGACTCCGGGTAGCGGGCCGCCAGCCGCGCCGAGCTTGTCGCGTTGCAGAAGGCGATGAAGCCGGCGAGCACCAGCGCTGGCAGCAGGCCGGCACCGCCGGCCGCCGCCGCGGCCGGACCGAAGACCACGAAGACGCCCGCGCCGAGCATCGAACCCAACCCGATGACAACCGCATCGGGTACGCCGAGCCGCCGTGCCAGTTGATCCACTGGCCAAGCCTAGGGGTGCGAGGTGAACGGCCGGTCCCATTGGCGTAGCCGGCCGGGGAGCGGCAGATCGTCCCAGGGCACCCGGTGCAGCAGCCGGTCCAGGAACAGCCCCAGCAGCAGACCGGCCACCGAGTCGGTCAGCCAGTGCCAGCCGAGGTAGGTGGTGGTGCTGAGGACGACAAGCGGCGGCACGATGCGGATCACGGTGACGAGCCGAGCCGGTAGGTGCCGGCCGAAGCTGCGGGCCAGCGGGGCGAGCAGCAGTGCGATGACGCCGTACCAGACGATGGCGTTGGCGACGTGCCCCGACGGGTAGGACTGGGCGAATCGGACCGGCAGGTCGTCGTGGAACAGCGGCAGGGTCTGCTCGGGCGGCAGGAACGGTTCCTTGATGCTCGCGCTCGGCGCTGCCCGCGCGGTCCAGACCTTCAGCGGACCGATCGTCAGGTAGGTCAGCACGAACCCGACCACCGGCGGCAGGATCGGCCGCACCGACCGCAGCCGGACGGCCAGCAGCGCGCCCAGCCCTGCGGCGATCAAGGTCAGTGGAGTGCCCTGACCGAGCAGGTTGAATACCCGGGCCACCCAGTAGGCGACCGCCGGTCGATGCCCGTCGGCCCAGTCGGCGACCGCCCGGTCCAACCCGAAGAGCTGGTCGGCGGCGAGCGCCACCGTCAACCCGACCAACCCGACCAGCAGCAGCGCGTCGAACCACCAGCCGGCCGGGCGGACGGGCCGTAGTCGCAGGTCACGTCGTACCGCCGTGGGTTTGAGCACGCGACCACGCTACCGGCCCGGCGTGAGGCCGGGGTGTTCGGCGCTGTGGGCCCAACCACGATGTGAGGCGGATGCGGGGGGCGAGGCGTCATGCTTGTGCCCGTGCGGATCACGTCTGCCCTCGTTGACCCGGCGCTGCTCGACCTGCCCTGGTCGACACCGCTGGAGGAGTGGCCTGCCCAGCACCTGGTCGCCCTGCCCCAGGGCATCTCCCGACACATTGTCCGGTTCGTCCGGTTGGGCGACTACGTGTACGCGTTCAAGGAGACCCGCGAGCGGATCGCCGAGCGGGAGTACGACCTGCTGCGGGCGCTCGAGCGGATCGACTTCCCGTCGGTGGAGGCGGTGGCGGTCGTCGCCGACCGGCAGACCGAGGACGGGGAACCCCTCGAATCGGTGCTGATCACCCGGCACCTCCAGTTCTCGCTGCCGTACCGGGCGCTCTTCTCGCACACCCTGCGTCCGGAGACGATGAGCCGGCTGCTCGACGCGCTCGCCGCCCTGATCGTGCGGATGCACCTGACCGGCTTCTTCTGGGGCGACTGTTCGCTGTCGAACACGCTGTTCCGCCGGGACGCGGGCGCCTTCGCCGCCTACCTGGTGGACGCGGAGACCGGCGCCCTGCACAACTCGCTCTCCAACGGGCAGCGCGGTGAGGACCTGGAGATCGCCCGGGTGAACATCTTCGGTGAGGCGTTGGACCTCCAGGCCGCCGGCCTGCTGCACGAGTCCATCGACCCGGAGGTGGTCTGCGAGGAGGTCGTGCAGCGCTACGAGCGGCTGTGGCACGAGATCACCTACGAGCAGGCGGTCGAGCGGGAGGCGCGGCACGACATCGAGGGTCGGATCCGTCGCCTCAACGAGTTGGGCTTCGACGTCGCCGAGGTGGCCATGTCATCCATCGATGACGGACGCTACCTGGTCCGCCCGAAGGTCGTCGACGCCGGCTACCACACCCGGCGGCTGCTGCGGCTGACCGGCCTGGACGCCGAGGAGAACCAGGCCCGCAAGCTGCTCAACGACCTGGACGCCTACCGGGCCGAGAGCGACCTGACCGACGAGCAGCAGGCGGCGCACCGCTGGCTCACCGAGGTCTTCGAGCCGGTGGTCCGGGCGGTTCCCGCTCATCTGCGCCGCAAGCTGGAGCCGCAGGAGCTGTTCGCGCAGATCATCGAGCACAAGTGGCTGCTCTCCGAGCGCGCCGGCCGGGACGTCGGCATGCGCCACGCGGTCCAGTCGTACCTGTCCGACGTTCTCGTGCACCGCCCCGACGAGCAGGCCGTCCTCGGCGTCGAGGTTCCCGCCATCGGCTGAGCTGGGCTCCGCCTGCTCCGGGGGCCGCGCCGGGTCGGCCAGGGCGACGGCCGCCGTCACTCCACCCAGGAGCCTCCGCGCAGCACGCGCACCACGTTCAGGTCGTCGTCCAGCACCACCAGGTCTGCGCGGAGGCCCACCTGGAGGGCGCCGACCCGGTCACCCAGGCCGATGGCCCGGGCCGGGGTGGTGGCGACCATCCGGGCGGCGTCGGCGATCGGGATCCCGGCGTCCACGGCGTGCCGCAGCGCGGCGTCCATGGTCAGGGTGCTGCCGGCGATCGCGCCGTCGCGGGCCAGCCGCGCCACCCCGTCGGTCACGGTGACGGCCTGGCCACCCAGTTCGTACTCGCCGTCAGCCATTCCGGCGGCGGCCATCGCGTCGGTGATCAGCGCGGCCCGGTCCGGGCCGGCGGTCGCGGTCACGAACGTCAACATCCCGTCGTGCAGGTGCACCCCGTCGGCGACGAGTTCGCAGATGACCGTGGGTGCGTCGAGCAGCGCCACCACCGGTCCCGGTTCGCGGTGGTGCACCGGCCGCATGCCGTTGAACAGGTGGGTGGCGACGCTGGCGCCGGCGGCGACGGCGGCCCGGGTCTGCTCGTACGTCGCGTCGGTGTGCCCCACCGCGGCCACCACCCGCTGCGCGGTGAGCAGCTTGATGGCCTCCAGCGCACCGTCGCGCTCGGGGGCGAGGGTGACCATCCGGACAGCGCCCCGGCCCAGCTCGATCAGCTCGGTCAGCTCGTCGGTGGACGGGTCGCGCAGGTACTCCGGGTTCTGTGCCCCGCAGCGGGCGGCCGACAGGTACGGCCCCTCGAAGTGGACTCCCGCCAGCACGCCCTCGTCGACCAGCGGGGCGAACGCCTCGGTGGCCGCGCGCATCAGCGAGAAGGGCGCGCTCACCAGGCTGGCCAGCAGTGTGGTGGTGCCGTGCGCCAGGTGGAAGTCGGCCGCCGCCCGGGCCTCGTCGGCGTCCCCCGTGGTGAAGGTGTGCCCGCCCCCGCCGTGCGTGTGCATGTCCACGAAGCCGGGCAGGATCCAGTGCCCGTCCCGCACCGACGGGTACTCGGCCACCGCGGTGATCCGGTCACCGTCCCACTCGACGCAGCCCTGCCGGATGACACCCGTCGGGGTCACCACTCGGCCGTTCACCCGTACGGTCATCGTCTCTCCTGATGGTCACGGACACCCATGGCGTCCAGGGCGAGCAGGGCGGCGCCGAGGCAACCGGCCTCGTCGCCGAGGGCCGCCGCGACGAGCCGCGGCTCCCGGTGGAAGGTCATCCGCTCGTGCAGCGCCGCCCGCAGGGGGTTGAGCAGCAGGCCCCCGGCCTGGGCCAGGCCACCGCCGAGCACGATCGTCGCCACGTCGAACAACGCCTGCCCGGAGGCCAGGCCGTCCGCGAGCGCCTCGACGGCCTCCTGCCAGACCCGACCGGCGAGCGGTTCGCCGACCGCCGCGCGCTCGGCCACCTCGGCCGCGGTCACCGCGCCGTCGGTCGACCCGCCGGCCAGCTCGGCGTAGCGGCGGCCGATGGCGGAGGCCGACGCCACCGCCTCCAGACAGCCCGGCCTGCCGCAGCCGCACCGCGGGCCGTCCGGCCGAACCATGATGTGGCCGATCTCCCCAGCCGCGCCATGCGCGCCCACGGCGGCGACACCGTCGACGACGTGCGCGGCGGCGATGCCGGTGCCGATGGCCACGAACAGCACATGTCCGGCACCGCGTCCGGCGCCGAGCCGCGCCTCGGCGAGACCACCGACGCGCACGTCGTGGCCGAGCGCCGTGGGCAGGCCGAGCCGTGACACCGCCAGGTCCCGCAGGGGTACGTCCCGGAAGCCCACGTTCGCGGACCAGACCGCCACCCCGCGCGCCTCGTCCACCACCCCGGGTACGGCGATGCCCACCGCGACCGGGGTCAACCCGTCGGCGCGGGCCTTGTCGGCGAGCCCGAGGGCCACGTCCAGGATGGTGCCGATCACGGCCTGCGGGCCGCGCGCGGCGTCGGTGGGGTGTCGTTCGGTGCGTACCGCTACGCCGTCCGGGCGGACCAGGGCGCACTTCATGCCCGTGCCGCCGACGTCCAGCGCGACGACCACCCGGTCGACGTCCGTGGCGTCGCGGTCGCTCACGGCGCGATCTCGGTTCGCGACTGCGGGGCTCGCAAACCCGGCTCACTCCTCACGCTCACGCCAGGACCACTGACCGGGACAGGTGGCGGGGCGCGTCCGGGTCGAGACCCCGGCTGGTCGCGAGCGCGACCGCGAAGCGCTGGGCGAGGATCAGGTCGGCCATCGGGTCGACAGGCGTACGACCGGTGGACCAACTGCCCAGCACCGTGCGCCAGCCGTGCGTACGGCTGTGCACGAAGGCCGCGCCGGTGGCGGCGACGTCCTCGGGCAGCCCGTCGGGCAGTTCGCCGAACGCCCACACGAGCCGGCCGGGCGCGCCGATCGAGATGGGGCCGTGCCGGTAGTCCATCGCCGGGTACGCCTCGGCCCAGAACGTGGCCGCCTCGCGGCACTTCAGAGCGGCCTCCTGTGCCAGGCCGATCGTCCACCCCCGACCGAGGAAGGTGGCCTGCCCGATGGTGGCCGGGTCGATCGGCAGCGGAGAACGCACCGCCACCTCGGCGTCGGCGGCGAGCGCGGTCACCGGGTCGCCCAGATGTGCCCGCAGCAACGCCAACGCGGTGGTGGCGAAGCGGGTCTGCACCACCGACCGCTCGTCGGCGAAGGGCATGGTCACCGCGGCGGCGGCCAGGTCGACGGCCGGGGACGCCGGGTCGCCGACGATGACGGTGGTGGGCGTACGCCCCCGCAACGCTGCCAGCAGCTCCAACACCTCGGTGGTGGTGCCCGAGCGGGTGATGGCGATCAGTCGGTCGTAGCGGCGGTCGGCAGGGAACTCGGACGCCTGGAACGCGTCGGTCTCACCCTGGCCGGCCTGTTCGCGGCGGGCCGCGTACGCCATCGCCATGAACCACGACGTGCCGCAACCGACGACGGCGACCCGCTCGCCGGGGCGCGGCAGGTCACCGCGCACCACGCCGGCCAGTTCGGCGGCCTCCCGCCAGCAGTCGGGTTGGCTCGCGATCTCCGCGTCCACGTACGCCATGGGAAACTCCTCGCAGGGCCGATCGATGCGCAATACGGCTCGTAACACCCGCATTTCGCGCGTTATTCTGCGCGAAAGCGGGTGGCTGTGGCAACCGACCAGCCGATCGCGCAGGCCGGTCTTTTGCGCCAGCCCAGTTTCGCGCACTAGTGTGCACGCAATCAATCACCGTCCGTGCAGTCTCTGGAGGGCCCCCGCGGTGGACCGGTACGCCAGATGGAACGCCCTGCTCGAGATGCTCACCGACAACGGCCGGGTGAGCGTCGAGGCGGCCGCCGAGCGGCTGGACGTCTCCCAGGCCACCATCCGGCGCGACTTCGACCAGCTCGCCCAGCAGCAGATGATCACGAGGACGCGGGGCGGCGCGGTCGCGAACGGTGTCTCCTACGACCTGCCGCTGCGCTACAAGACGGCCAAGCACTCGGCCGAGAAGCAGCGGATCGGTGCCGCCGCCGCCTCGCTCGTCACGCCGGGCACCGTGGTCGGCCTGAACGGCGGCACCACAAGCACGGAGGTGGCCCGCGCGCTGGCCGTCCGCCCGGATCTGAACACCAGCGCCGAAGGTGCCCAGCTCACCGTGGTGACAAACGCGCTGAACATCGCGAACGAGCTGCTGGTCCGGTCCCGGATGAAGGTGGTGGTGGCCGGCGGGGTGGTGCGTCCGAAGTCGTTCGAGCTGGTCGGCCCGCTGGGCGGGGCGCTGCTGCGCGAGGTCACCCTGGACATCGCGCTGCTCGGCGTGGACGCGATCGACCCGCAGCTCGGCGCCGCCGCCCACCACGAGGGGGAGGCGGCGATGAACAACCTGATGGTGGCCCGCGCCAAGCGGGTCGTGATCATCGCGGACTCGTCCAAGCTGGGGGGTCACGCCTTCGCCCGGATCTGCCCGGTCGAGCGGGTGGAGACGCTGGTGACCGACAACGGCGCCGCGCCCGAGGTGGTGGAGGCGTTCCGGGCCGCCGGCGTGCAGGTCATCTGCGCCTGAGCGATCACGCTCCGTCTATCTGACAGTTCGTACGGCGCGTCGATGCATACCCGGTATTGCGCGCGCCTGCATACCGCGTATGGTGTCGGCTGTCACGCCCACCATCGGGGGAGGTGCAGCTTGCCAGCTGTCCTGGAGATCGAAGGTCTACGTAAGACGTACAAGAGTCGTCGACGCGGCACCCGCAACGCGCTCGACGGCTTCGACATGCGGGTCGACGCAGGGCAGGTGCACGGCTTCCTGGGCCCCAACGGGTCCGGGAAGACCACCACGCTGCGTACGCTGCTCGGCCTCATCCGGCCCGATGGCGGCCGGATGACGCTGCTCGGGCACGAGGTGCCGAACGCGCTGCCCACGGTCGCCGGACAGGTCGGCGCGATCGTGGAGAGCCCACAGTTCTTCCCGCATTTCTCGGCACGGGACACGCTGTCCCTGCTGGCCGGGGCGGGCGAGGTGCCCGCCACCCGGGTCGACGAGGTGCTGGAACTCGTCGGGCTGCGCGACCGGGCCGGCGAGCGGGTCAAGACGTACTCGCTGGGCATGAAGCAGCGGCTCGCCGTCGCCTCCGCCCTGCTGAAGAACCCGAAGCTGCTCATCCTCGACGAGCCGGCCAACGGCCTCGACCCGGGCGGCATCCGGGAGATGCGCACGCTGATGCGGACCCTCGCCGAATCGGGGATGACCGTGGTGCTGTCCAGCCACATCCTCGGCGAGATCCAGCTGATCTGCGACTCGGTCACCATCATCTCGCTCGGCCGACGGGTCGCCTTCGGCCCGGTCGACGAGGTGCTCGCCCAGCACTCCTCCGGCGCGGTCCGCGTCCGACTGGAGGCCGTCAGCGACCTGCCGGCGGCCACCGAGGCGCTCACCCGGGCGGGGATCCGGGTCACCGGTCACCCCGACCACCTGATGCTGGCCGGCGTCGACAAGCCGGCCTCGGTGACGCGACTGCTCGCCGAGCAGAACCTCTACGTCAGCGAGCTGGCTCCGATCGCCGTCGACCTGGAGAGCGTCTTCCTCGAACTGACCGCCACCGCACCGGTACCCGGCCAGCACCGGCAGGTCGACGAGTCCATGAAGGTCGGTGGGACCGGTCAGCCCGGCGCCACCGCGGGAGGGTGGGGCGCGTGAGCCTCTTTCGTACCGAGCTGCGCCGGCTCAGCAAGCGGCGCTTCACCCGTTACATGACGCTGCTCGGCCTGCTGGTGCTGGCCGCGGTGGTGGTCGGGGTCTTCTTCACCAACCAGAAGATCGGCGCCGAACAGCTCGCCCGCGCCGAACGTCAGGCCGACCAGCAGTACCAGGACCAGGTGCGCTGGAGTGAGCAGGAGCGCTCGGCGTGCGAGCAGGCCAAGAAGGCCGGCACGGCGACCGACGGCCGCTACCCCGACGACTGCTCGGTGATCACGGCGCCGCCCCGGGAGCAGATCGAGGCGGAGTGGTCCCTGCCGTCGACGTTCAACTTCCGGGAGACGTTCGACGAGACGCTTGTCCCGTTCGCGGCGATCCTCGCGCTTGTCGGGTTCGTGGTCGGCGCGTCCTTCGTGGGCGCCGAGTGGAGCACCGGCGGCATGATGAACCTGCTGCTCTGGCGGCCCAAGCGGCTCACCGTGCTGCTCACCAAGCTGGCCGCGCTGCTCACCGGCATCCTGGCGGTGACGCTGCCCGCCGCGGTGCTCTGGTTCGCGGGGTTCTGGGCGGTCGCCACCTTCCGGGGCAGCACCGAGAAGATGACCTCGGGGGTCTGGCAGTCGTTCGTCCTGACCGGGCTGCGCGGCGTGGCGCTCGTACTCGTGCTCACCACCATCGGGTTCGCACTGGCGTCGCTCGGCCGGCACACCGCGATGGCCCTGGGTGGCGTCGTTGCCCTGATGGTGGTCGGCCAGTTCGGCCTGGGCATCCTGCTGTCGATGGCGAGCGTGAAGTTCGCCGAGGCGTGGCTGCTGCCCACGTACGCGCTGGCCTGGATGACGAAGACGGTCACCCTGCAGAACTGGGACTCCTGCAACGCGACCTACTACGGCGAGTGCAAACCGGAGACGATGGACATCACCTGGCAGCAGTCGTCCGTGCTGTTCTCGATAGGTGTGGTGGTGATCCTCGGCGCGGCCCTCTGGGCGATGCGTCGGCGCGACATCTCCTGACGGATCGGCTACGAAGGCCTCCGGCTCCCCCCGGGGGCCTTCGTGCGTCAGTGGACGCCGCGCCGGCTGCTGCGACCCGGGTCCTCCCTGGCTAGGCTGAGCGAATGTCCGCCGACGCCACCGCCCCAGAGCCGTCCACCGACGCTCGTCCGGCAGACGTCGCGGGCGGCACCGGGCCGACCGTTCCGACTCCCCGACCGGTCCCCCCGATCGAAACCGCCGACGAGCCGGCGCGGCCGGATGAGTCCGCCGACGAACCGGCGCCGGCCGGGTCCTCCGACCCGGCGTCCGGGCTGACCGCGCGGGAGCGGGCGATCCTCGCGTTCGAGCAGCAGTGGTGGCGGCACGCCGGCGCCAAGGAGCAGGCCGTCCGGGACACCTTCGGGGTCTCCTCGACCCGCTACTACCAGCTGCTCAACGGACTGCTCGACAACCCGGCGGCCCTCGCCGCCGACCCTGTGCTGATCGGCCGGCTCCGCCGGCTGCGCTCGTCGCGCGGCCGCAACCGCCGCCGCTGACGGCAGCTACTTCTTCTCGTACCCCTGTAGACCGTTACCGATGGCGAAGAACGTCGGGGCCCACTCGCCGATGAAGATGCCCCACCGGTCGGCTCGCGCCACGCCGGCCCGCTCCAGGTGCTTCGAGAGAAACCAGCTGGTGAACGAGAGGCCGATGCTGACGAAGCCGGCCATGTACATGTGATCCGCCTTGAGCCCTGACTCGTGCAACCGCTGCAACATCGCGATCCCCCTGTCGCTGTGGGCGGTTCAGCCCGTTTCGCCCCCGCCCGGCCGTCCGGAGTAAACCCCTGCTGACGCTACCTGTCGGGTCCGCCCGGAGGCGGTCGATTGGACGCGTTCGGTGCCCGCCCGGTCCGGGCCGCGCCGCAGGCCGTGCGGCATGTCGGCCGGCCAGGCGGGTAGGCGGAAGGGGTTCCCGGGTCGCCAGGCGACCGAGCACCCAGGAGGGGAGCGGAGCATGATGACAACGAATCAGAGCGACGCGGGCAGCAGGCGGCCCAGTCGGGTGCGGTGCACCCCCCAGCAGGGGGTGTCCGCGGTACGCGACCAGGGCCGCTCGGCCGCCGGCCAGGTGCGGGGGGAGGCGCATGCGGCCGCCGACGAACTCCGGCAGCGCTGACCCGATCGGCGCGGCGCGGCCGGCGCCGGTGATGCGGGTACGCTCCGCGTCCACGCCGGCCCCGGGCCGAGGGGTCAACGAGGACCTGGTCTTCCGGTTCGGGCCGCTGGTGGGTGTGCTGGACGGCGCGACAGTGCCGGACGGGTTCGACACCGGCTGCGTGCACGGGCCCGAGTGGTACGTCCGGCATCTGGCCGCCCGACTCGGTGTGGCCGAGGCGGCCCGGCCGGCGGCCCGGCTGACAAGCAATCTGGCAGCGGCCATCCTCGCCGTGCGGGCCGACCACGGCGGGCAGTGCGACCTTGATCATCCGGGCACCCCGTCGAGCACTGTGTGCCTGCTTCGGGACTGCGGCGACCAGGTCGACTACCTGGTGCTCTGCGACAGCCCACTGGTGCTGGACGCCGGCGGGCAGGTCGGCGTGGTGACCGACGACCGGCTGGAGACGGCGATGGCGGAGCTGCGCCGTACGGTCGCCACCGTGCCGGCCGGACCCGCCGACCCCGTCACCCGGTTCCGGCACGCGGTGGCCGTCCAGCGGGAGCGGATGAACCGTACGCACGGCTACTGGGTGGCGGCAGCCGATCCGGATGCGGCGTTCCACGCGGTGACCGGCACGCTGCCCCGGCACGGTCCGGGGGCGGTGCGCCGGGCGGCGCTGCTCAGCGACGGCGCGTCCAGCGCGGTCGAGCAGTTCGGCCTGACCGACTGGACCGGTCTGCTCGACCTGCTGAGCGCCGACGGGCCGGGCGCGCTGCTCGACCGGGTCCGCGCCGCGGAGCGCGACCACCCCGACCGGCTGCGGCGGCACAAGGCCACCGACGACGCCTCGGTGGTGTTCTGCGAGTTCTGAGCCTGCTGTCACACCGACGGGTGACAGCGGAGCGTGAGGAGAAACACCCACGCCGCCCGACCGGCCGGTACCGGTGACCGGACCGCCAGTGGATGTCCAATGGGGTGGACTTCGGCCGATGAGGCCGGCAGACTGCGGCACGTGGCGGGTGCGGTCCGGCTGGAGCCGGTGGACGAGCAGAACCTGGAGCCGTTGCTCTCCGTAGCGGCTGCCGAGGCCGAGCCGGATGACGTGATGCCCCCGGTGGAGGCTCCCGCCGGTTGGTCGCTCGCCCGTCGGGAGGCGTTCCGCGAGTTCCACCGGGCGAGTTTCGGTGGACTGGACGGTCCGACCGGCTCCCAGATGTACGCGATCCTCGTTGGCGGCGAGGTCGTCGGCATGATCCGGATGACGCGCTGTGACGAGCCGGGCACGGTGGAGACCGGGATGTGGCTGGGACGCTCGGCGCGGGGCCAGGGGATCGGTCCCGTCGCCCTGCGCGAGTTGCTGAACGCCGCCGCGCGGGCCGGGATGCGGGCCGTGATGGCCGAGACGACCCCGGACAACATCGGTGCGGTCTCCGTACTCGAAAAATGCGGTGCGAAACTGCGCGAAAACGACGGCAGGGTGCACGCCGAAATCTGCCTCGATTCGACTCCCCCGGCTTTCTGAGCCGGTCCTTCACGCTTCACCATTGCTGGCGTTCTCCCTGCTCGTCACCGCCCTGAAGTCCGGTTCCGGCCTTCCGGTGCCGCCTTTCCGAATGCCTTTCTCCCATCGTCGACGGAAATTGTCGTAGCGGTTTCGGAGTAATGCCGCCGGGTACTGCCCGCCGGGTCCACAGAAACGGGACGTCTGATCCTCGGCACGGTTCGCGCTGTTCCCGGGTGGCCCTGCTCCGGCCCGCACCGGGCAGACGTCCGGACCCACCGGGGAGCGAGGGAGACCTGATGAAGACCGGAACACGAATCGGGCTTGCGCTGGGCTTCGGCTACCTGCTGGGCCGCCGCCGCAGGCTGCGTACGGCGCTCACCCTGGCCGCGGCGGTCGCCGCCGGCCGGGCGAGCAGGGACCCGGGCGGTCTGCTGAAGCGGGGCAGTGACGCGTTGCAGTCGTCCGCCCAACTGGGCAACCTGAGCCGGCTCGGAGGTCCGCTGGTGAACGCCGGCCGGGCGGCCGCGACCGCCGCCGCCGGCAGTGGCGTCGACGCGCTCACCGGGCGGCTCCGCGACTCCGCCGACGCCCTGCGCCGCCGCTCCGGCGGTCAGAGCGACGGGGACGACCAGGGCAGCGGGAACAACCAGAACGGCACAGGCGGCCGGAGCGGCGCCGACGCCAACGGTGCGGACGCGGATGGCGACAGCGGCGCGACCGACGACCGTAACGACGCAGAAGCCGCGCAGCGGCGGGGGCGGTGACCATGGCGGCCCAGAACAGCCCGGGAGGGCTCGGCGACAAGCTGCGCGGCCAACTGGCCGACGAGGTGCGCAACCTGGCCGGCGCGATCGGTGACCGCGCGGTGAGCGTGGTGACCGAGCGGATCACCGGTGCGACAGGCCGTCTCAGCGAGTACGCGCGTCAGGGCGGCGGGCCCGGACTGATCGCCGCCGCCACGGGTGCGCAGAAGCTGGCCGAGGGCGGCTCACCGGTGAAGGCGATGGTGCATGCCGGTGTGGCCGGCGGTAAGGAGAAGGTGATGTCGGCTCTCGGCCGCGCGGGCGGCAAGGGCGGTAAGGGCGGCGCCAAGAAGAAGGTCACCAACATCGTCGAGACGATCGAGGTCGGCGTGCCGGTGCGGGCCGCGTACAACCAGTGGACGCAGTTCGGCGACTTCCCGAGCTTCATGAAGAAGGTCGAGCAGGCCGAGAACGACTCGGCCGAGAAGATGACCTGGAAGGCGCAGGTCTTCTGGTCGCACCGGACGTGGGAGTCGACAATCGTCCGCCAGGTGCCGGACAAGCTCATCCACTGGCGATCCAAGGGCGAGAAGGGCTCGGTCGACGGCACCGTCAGCTTCCACGAGATCACCCCGGACCTGACCCGCATCCTCGTGGTGCTGGAGTACCACCCGCAGGGCCTCTTCGAGCACACCGGCAACCTGTGGCGCGCCCAGGGCCGGCGGGTGCGGCTGGAGTTGAAGCACTTCGTCCGACACGTGATGACCGAGGTCGCGATCGACCCGGACCAGGTCGAGGGCTGGCGCGGCGAGATCCGCGACTCGCAGGTGGTCAAGGACCACGAGACCGGCCTGCGCGAGGAGCGGGAGCAGCGCGAGCGCGGCGGGGACCGACGCGGCGGGAACCGGGCCGACACCGAGGCCGATGAGTACGCGGAGGAGGAGCCGGCCGAGGAGGAGCCGCGCCGCCGGCCGGGCGGGCGACTGCGTCAACGGCCGCCCCGGCGGCCGGTCGAGCCGGAGTACGACGAGGAGTACGAGGCGTACGAGGACGGCTACGACGAGGGGTACGCGGACGAGCCCGACGAGGAGCCTCCGCCGCCACCCCGCCGCCGGGTGCCCGACCGGGCCCGGCGCGCCCAGCCGCGCGAGGAGCCGCAGCGACCCCGGCCGCCCGTCCGACGTGGACCGGAGCCGCCGCGCCGACCCGTGGTGCGCCGCCGCCGGGAGGAGGACGAGTGACGCTGGTGCCGGGCGATGACGCCGTCGGCGGGACCCTGGAACGGGTGGGTTCCGCCGGCGGACTCGCCGACGTGGTGGAGACCGTCCTCGACAAGGGCGTGGTGATCGACGCGCAGGTGACGGTCGGGGTCGTCGGCATCCCTCTGGTGGAGATCGACGCCCGGGTGGTGGTGGCGAGCATCGAGACGTACCTGCGGTTCGCCGAGGCGGTCGACCGGCTGGACATCGCCCCGGAGGAGGGCGAGGGACTGTCCGGCCTCCTCGGTGGTGTCACCGGTGCCGTCCGGGACGCCGCCGGCTCGGTCGGTGGTGCCGCCGGCGGTGTGCGGGACCTGGGGAGGGGCTGAGATGGCTGACGAGACGGGACTGTTCGTCTACGGGCTGGTGCCGGCCGATGTGGAGGCGACGCCCGACGCCGCCGGGGTCGGCGACCCGCCCGGCGAGGTGACGGTGATCCGGCACGGAGACGTCGCCGCCCTGGTCAGCCCGGTGCCCCTGGACGCGCCGCTCGGACGGTCGACGGACCTGCGGGCGTACCAGGACCTGCTGGACGGCACTGCGGCGGTGGCGCCGGTGCTGCCGGTGCGGTTCGGCACCGTGGTCACCGGCCCGGACGCGGTGCTCGACCTGCTGCGACCGCACCACGACCGGTTCGCCGCCGCGCTGGCCGAGTTCGAGGGCCGGGTGCAGTACGTCGTGCACGGGCGCTTCGACGAGCGGGCGTTGCTGCGCGGCATCCTCGACGAGAATCCGGCGGCCGCCAGTCTCGCCGAGCAGGTGCGTGGTCGCGCCGAGGCGGCCACCCGTGAACCGCGGATCCGGCTCGGGGAGTTGATCAGCCAGGCGGTTGAGCTGCGCCGCGAGGCGGAGAACCGCCGGCTGCTCGACGTCACTGCCGAGTTCGTCGTCTCCACGCAACTGCGTCCGCCCAGCCACGAGATGGACGCGGCCCACGCGGCCCTGCTGGTGGACACCGACCGCGAGGCGGCCCTGGTGGACGCGCTGGAGGCGTACGCGCAGGACCGCCGGGGTCTGCTGCGGCTGCGGCTGCTCGGGCCGCTCGCCCCGTACGACTTCGTCGGCGCCCACCAGTTGGCGGGCTGACCGGTGGACCTGCTCTGGGCGCTGCTGACCCTGCCGTACGCCCCGGTGCGCGGGCTGACCGCGGTGGTCGGAGTGGTCGCCCGCGAAGCCGAGGCGCGGCAGCGGAACCCGGTGAACGTCCGCCGCGAGCTGGAGGAGCTGGATGCCGCCGTGGCGGCCGGTGAGCTCAGCGCGGAGGAACGCGACCGGGCCGAGCAGCGGGTGCTTGGCCGGCTGACCGGGGGGCCGGCCCGCCCCGGTGCGAGGCCGAGCCCGGCTCGGCGCGGCCCCGCACGCGAGAAGGGAGTGCGCCATGACCGACGACGCCCAGGCCCGGCGGCGTGACCCGGCCGCCGAGGGTTACCCCGACGACGAGTACGTGGAGCCGGTGTCGGCGGCCGAGGCGGCCCGGGCGGGGCTGCGGCAACTGGTCGAGCTGACCGGCCGCGAGCCGTCCGTCACCACGTCCCTGGAGGCCACCGAGGACGGCTGGCTCGTCGGGGTGGAGGTGGTGGAGGCGCGCCGGATCCCCACCTCGATCGACCTGCTCGGGCTCTACGAGGTGGAGCTGGACATCGAGGGGAGCCTGCTCGGCTACCGACGGGTGCGGCGCTATCAGCGCGGAAAGGGTGAGGTGGGCTGAGATGACCGCTGCGCAGCCGCCGTCGGTGGTGCAGAACTCCGGCCAGGTCCTGCCCGCCGGCCACGAGCCGGCCAACCTGGGCGACATCCTGGAGCGGGTGCTCGACCGGGGCATCGTCATCGCCGGCGACATCCGGGTCAGCCTGCTCGACATCGAGCTGCTGACGCTGAAGCTGCGACTGGTCATCGCGTCGGTCGACACCGCACGCCAGATCGGCATCGACTGGTGGGAGCACGACCCGTGGCTCAGCTCCCGCGCTCGGCCCCCGGTCGAGCCGGGCCCGCGTGACCCGGAGGAGGTCGAAGCGGAGCGGCGGCCCCGGGTGGCGGCCCGGGCGCTACGCCGGGATGCCGAAGCGGAGGAGTGGGGTGAACTGGATGGTTGAGGTGGCCGTGGCCCGGCCCGCCCCGGCGTCCGGTGCCTGGCTGCACGGCGTGGCCCGGCACGCCGAGCCGGCGACACTGGCGGCGATCCCCGGGATGGACGGCGCCCCGGTCCGCGCGGTGTCCGCCGCCGGGCTGGTGGCCGTGGTCAGCACCGCTCCGCTGGACGAGTACGGCGAGGAGCCGATACGCCGCAACCTGGAGGATCTGGCGTGGCTGGAGCGGGCGGCCCGGGCGCACCACGCGGTGGTCGAGGCGCTGGCCCGGCGAGGCCCGGTGGTGCCGGCCCGGCTCGCCACAGTGCACACGGACGACGAGCGGGTGGCCGGCTCTCTCGGCGCCCACCGCGCCGAACTTGTCGCCACCCTGGACCGGTTGACCGGGCGCGGGGAGTGGGGCGTCAAGGGCTACCTGGCGCCGGGAGCGGCCACCGTGGACGCCGAAACGACCGGGCGTGGCGGGGTGGGGACGGCGTACCTGCGGCGCCGACGTGCCCAGTTGACCAGCCGGGAGGAGCACCTGCAGGTGGCGGGCGCGGCTGCGGACGCGGTGCACAGCGCCCTGTGCGAGTTGGCCGTGGCGGGCCGGCGGCACGCGCCGCAGGACCGGCGGCTGTCCGGGGCGTCCGCGACGATGGTGCTCAACGGGGCGTACCTGGTCGACGTCGCGGCGCTGCCCCGCTTCACCGAGCTGGTCGGCTCGTTGGGCGGTCGACATCCGGGCCTTCGTCTGGAGCTGACCGGGCCGTGGCCGGCGTACTCCTTCGTGGCGGAACGGGCGGAGCCCGCGCTCACCGTACGGGAGGCGGGGTGACCACCTCACTCGCGCCCAACAGCGCGGACGACCCGCTGGCGTACCGGCCGGTCGCCCTGGTCGACCTGCTCGACCGGGTCCTCGCCACCGGCGTGGTGATCAGCGGTGACATCACCCTGGCCGTCGCCGACGTGGACCTGGTCCGGATCTCGCTGCGTGCGCTCGTCGCGTCGGTCGGCGCGCTGCCGCAGCAGGAGGACGCCGGATGACCGGGCGGGACGAGGCGACGGAACTGGCCGCCGCGCTGGGCTCCACGTCGTGGCAGCCGCCCCGGGTGACCCCGCTGGACCGCCGGATCTCGGTGGACCGGGACTCGGTCGAGCGGGGACTGGCGAGCCTGGTGCTCACCGTCGTCGAGCTGCTGCGTCAGCTGATGGAGCGGCAGGCACTGCGCCGGGTGGACCTCGGTGACCTCACCGAGGAGCAGGTGGAGCGCATCGGGGTGACGCTGATGGCCCTGGAGGAGCAGATGGTGGGTCTGCGCGAACACTTCGGGCTGGCGCCGGAGGACCTGAACCTGGACCTCGGGCCGCTCGGCCCGCTCCTGCCCACGGACTGACCACGCGGTGACCTATCCCCGGCCGGCGGCGTACGCGGCCAGCCAGGCGACCTGGGCCGGGTCCAGCGACGGGCGTACCCGTTGCCGGGCGGTCGCCACGTGCGCGGCGGTGACCGTCGCGGCGGTCAACGACTCGCGCATCGCGGCCAGCGCCGCCTCCCGGACCAGCGCCGCGCAGTCCGCCGCCGAGAAGCCGACCAGCTCGTCGCCGAGGGCGGCCAGGTCGACGTCCGGTGCCAGCGGCACGTGCCGGGAGGCGGCCCGCAGGATGTCCGCCCGCGCGCCCGGATCCGGTGGCGGCACGTAGACCAGCCGTTCCATGCGCCCCGGCCGCAGCAGCGCCGGGTCGACCAGGTCCGGCCGGTTCGTCGCGCCGACCACCACGACGTTGCGCAGGGTCTCCACCCCGTCCAACTCGGTGAGCAGCGCGGCGACGACCCGGTCCGTGGTGCCGCCGTCGGTGGCCTGGCCGCGCACCGGCGCGAGCGCGTCCACCTCGTCCAGGAAGATCAGCGTCGGGGCCGCCTCCCGGGCCCGGCGGAACAGCTCGCGGACGGCGCGTTCGCTCTCGCCCACCCACTTGGAGAGCAGTTCGGCGCCCTTCACCGAGAGGACGTTCGCCCGTCCCGACCCGGCCAGCGCGGTCACCAGGTACGTCTTGCCGCAGCCGGGCGGCCCGTAGAGCAGCACGCCGCGCGGTGGCTGCACACCGAGCCGGGCGAACGTGTCCGGGTAGGTCAGCGGCCACAGCACCGACTCGGTCAACGTCTGCTTGACCTCGCCCAGACCGCCGACGTCGTCCAGGGTCACCGAGGCCACCTCCAGGGTGGACGCGGCCATCGTGGTCGGCCGGACCACCTCCAGAGCGGCGGTGAAGTCACCCATCGACACCGTCGGCGTCTCGGCCACCTTCTGCCGCAGCGCGGCGCGTACCCCGGCCTCGCGGACCAACGCGGCCAGGTCCGCCGCGACGAAGCCGGGGGTACGCGCGGCCACCTCGTCCAGCCGTACGTCGTCGGCGAGCGGCACCTGGCGGGTCAGCACGGTGAGTTGTTCGCGGCGCAGCGCCGGGTCGGGCAGCGGGATGCTGATCCGCAGCGACAGCAGGTCCGGCGTGCGCAGGGCCGGGTCGACCGCCTCCGGTCGGCTGGTGGTGCACACCACGGCGGCACCGGCCCTGATGGTCTCGGCGAGCACCTGCCGGAACACGGTCGCCACCGGGCCGGGCTCGTCGGCCGGAGCGAGTGCCTCCACGTCGGTGACCAGCAGCACCGCCGGTCCGTCGGCGCGTACCGCCGTCGCCGCGGCGCGCAGCCGGTCCGCGGCGGCCTGGTTGGTCAGCGCGGCCAGCTCGGGCGCCCACAGCGGGTGCACGCGGGCGCCGACGCGGGCCGCCACCGCCCGGACCAGCGCCGACTTGCCGGAGCCGGCCGGCCCGCCGAGCAGCACGCCCAGCGAGATGGTGGTGCCGAGCCGCCCGAGCACCTCCCGGTGGTGGAAGCCGAGGTCGAGCAGTTCGGTCAGCTCCTCGGCCTGGGGCCGCAGACCGGGCAGTTCGTCCACGTCCGGGGCGTCGTCGGCCAGAACAGCCTGCGGGGCCGTGCCGCTCGCCCGGACCGGCGCGGCGGCGGCCGGGATGGGCGCGTCGTGCGTGGCCGGCCCGTGCTCCCAGCCGACAAGGGTGTCCATGGTGACCAGCGCACCGGCGGCCGGTTCCACAGCGACCACGGTGAGCAGCGTGCTCGTCCAGGCGAAGCCGACCGTGTTGGCGAGACTGCGACGGGCCGCCTCGACCAGGCTGCGTACCGAGGCGTCCGGCAGCACATCCTGCGGCAACAGCGACACGTCGTCGCCGACGGTGACCACCTTGCCCAGCAGGGCGAGCCGGAGCATCTCCGGGCTGACCGCCGCCACCACCCCCACCGGGCCACGCAGGACGACCCGACCCGCCCCCGTCAGCGGCATCGGGCCCACCCGTACCTGACCGCCGT
>NZ_VDFY01000108.1 GCF_006228125.1 Micromonospora orduensis
ACCGTGGGCACCGGCGAGCGGTCCCCCGGCCGCTCGCCGGTGCCCACGGTCACCCCCTCGCCGCTCGCCGGACCGACCTACCCCACGGTGTCCCCGGCGGTACGGTGACGATCAGGCGCGGCCCGTCCCGTGTCGGCGCTGTTCGGGGTAGGCGCGTACCGGAGGGGGTGGCGTGGGCGGCGGTGCGGAACTCCGCCCGGTCACCCGGCCCGGTCCGGGGCTGCGGGTCGCCCGGCTCGTCACCGAGCTGACCGCGCCGGCCGTGCTGGTGTCACTGCTGATCTTCACGGTGAGCTGGCACAGCGCCCGGCGGACCGGCCACGGCCTGGCCTGGGGCCTGCTCGCCACACTCTTCGTCACCGGCATCCCGTTCGCCTACATCGTCGGCGGCGTACGACGCGGCCGGTTTACCGACCACCACCTCGGCCGTCGGGAGCAGCGCAGGATGCCCCTGCTGATCGGCCTCGGTTCGGTGACGGCGGGGCTCGCGCTGCTCACCGTGCTCGACGCTCCGCGTCCGGTGCTGGCGCTCGCGGTCGCCGGACTGATCGGCCTCGTCGTGACCGTCACGGTGAGCCACTGGTGGAAGATGTCGATCCACTCGGCGGTCGCCGCCGGCACGCTCGTCATCCTGGCGCTGATCTTCGGCGGCGGGCTGCTCTTCGCCGCGCCGCTGCTGGCCGTCGTCGGCTGGTCCCGGGTGCGGCTGCGGGACCACACCGTGCCGCAGGTGCTGGCCGGCGGGACGATCGGCGCGCTGATCGCCGGCGTGGTGTTCGGCCTGCTGCGTTGAGCGGGCTCGGGCCGCGGCCGGCTCGGACGTCCGAGGCGCGGGCCCGGGCGGGCGGCGAGGCAGCCGTCCGCCCGGGAAGCCCTCAGGCGCCGTCGTCGGCGAGGCGGTGCCGGTTCGCCTCGATCCAGGCGTCCAACGCGGCCGGATCGTCCGGGTCCACCCCGTCGGCCATCAACTGCGCCACCGCCGCCGTGGCCGGGCTGCGCCGCTCGCCTGTCGAGTAGAGCCGCGCGAACTCCGGCACCATCTCCTCGATCGCCTCGTCGGTACGTGTCGCGGCCGCCTCGGGCAGGCCCCGCTGGCGCGACGCGTACCGGGCCCAGGCACGCAGCACCCGGGGCAGCATCGCCGCGTCGTCCATGTCCAGCACCGCGCGGCGGTGCACCCAGTCGAGCAGGAAGAGCCCGGACACCGCCGGGCTCCACCGCATCGGGTCGGCGTCCGGGAAGCTCGCCGAGTGGTCCAGCAGCAGGCTCAGGCAGAAGTGCAGCGAGGCCAGCTCCGGACCGTCGACGGTGTCCAGCCCGAACCGGGCGGCCTCCGGCGCCGCCAGAAACCGCCGCACCAGGTCGGTGCGTTCGGCGGCGGACAGCGGCTCGACCTCGGCCGGGCCGGTCGGATCGGCGGCGGTGGGCAGCAGCGCCAGCCGAGCGCCGACCAGCGCCCGATCGGTGGCGAGGGAGCCCTCGCCGGGCAGCTCGCTCAGCTCGTCCGTGACCGCCAGGTGCCGGGCCACCTCGCCGCGTAGGCGGGCCGGATCCTCGGTACGGAACCAGGTCAACTCGTCGTCCGCGCACATCTGCCGGACCTGGTCCAGGATCCGCTCCGCCGGCCCGCCGACGAAGATGTCCTTGGTGATCCCGATGTTGTGGTCCACGAGGGCCACCAGCGCGTGCTCGCTGCCACCGGACGCATCGTCGTAGGCGAAGGTGGCGAGGTAGGAGGTCTGGTCGCCGTACACGTCGCCGTACGCCCAACTGCCGGTCAGGTGCACCCGGCCGAGCTGGCCCGTCCAGGTCGGCGCCTGGCTGCCCGGGCGCACCCGCTCCGTGCCGTCGGCGGTGGGGACGAGCGCGGCGAAGACCTGCCGGATGGTGGTCGCCGACGCGACCCGGCGACGGGCGGTGGCGGCGAGGAACCCGGTGACGAACTCCCGTACGGCTGTGTCCCGGTCGGTTTCCGCGATCGCGTAGACGCTGCCCAGCAGGGCGCTGCCGAGCATCTCGGCGTCGAGCGCGGACTCCAGCTTGGTCACGTCGCGTGCGGCGTGCAGCACCGCGTCGTAGGGGGTCTGAGGCGTGGCCATACTCCGACCCTACGCCGCTGCGCCGGTACGCAGAGCGGTAGCGAGCCGTGGGTGCGTCAGCGGCGGGCGGCGTCGCGCAGCGCGTCCCGTGCCTGCGCGTACGAGGCGAGCACGATCCGCACCGGGGCGAGCACGTACTCCTCGCCCACCTCGGCGACCCGCACCGTCAGCCGCTGCCGGGCGCGGGCCCGTGCCCGCTGGGCGGCCCAGCGCACCACCGGCCGGGTGAGCGCCGCCACCAGCAGCCCGGCCAGCAGGCCGCCGAGCAGCAGCACGGTGGGCAGCGGCACCTCGCCGACCATCGGGTTGTCCAGCGCGGGTAGGCCGAGCACCCGCAGCGCGTACCCGAGCACCAGCCAACCCAGGCCGACCACGGCGGCCAGGGTGACCAGCCACTGCACGCCGCCGACGATCCGCCACCAGAGCGGTCGATGGTCCAGGCCGAGGTCGGTGCCGGCGATCGCGCGGTCCAACGCGTCCGGCAGGTCGTCGTGGCGGGACCGGGCGGCCGAGGTGACCGCTGTGGGCCAGGCGGCGGGCAGGCCGGCGGCGGCCCGATCGGCCACCGCGCGGACCGCCAGGCCCAGCGCGGAACGCTGCGCGGCCGTCGGATCCGGCACCGAGGTCGCCGCGACCAGGCTCTCCGCCGCCGGGTCGGTGGCCTCGCCGGTCGGGCCCGGCAGGTGCAGCCGGCGCAGCGGGTCTGGCCGCAGCCGCCGCCAGCCCCGCACCAGCGGCCAGCCGGTGGCCGCGCCGGCCCGATGCCGGTACGCCCGTTCCACCGCCTCGCTCACCGCCGGTACGCCGGCCGCGCCGGCCAGTGCCCGGTTCAACCCGGCGACTGTCGCGTCGTCCGGTCCGCCCGCCGGTCGTGCCGAGCCGACCAGCTCGTCCAACCCGGCGACCACCGAGTCGACGTCGCCGGCGAGCCGACGCAGGGCGGCCTGCCGCTCGGCGACCGTCCGCTCCAGCGCGCTGCGCAGCCCGACCATCCCGGCCGGGTCGATGGCCGTGGTGGCCAGCAGCGGTACGCCGGTCAGGCCGTCGGAGTCGAGCAGCCGGCGCAGGTCGTCCAGGACCCGGGGCAGCTCGGACGGGGGCAGCCGGTCGGCCTGGTTGAGCACGACCAGTGTGACGTCGCGGTGCCTGTGGAACTCGCGCAGGTAGCTGTCATGGATGACCCGGTCGGCGTACTTCTGCGGGTCGACCACCCAGACCACCTGGTCGACCAGGCCGAGCAGCCGGTCCACCTCCAGCCGGTGGGACCGCTGCACCGAGTCGAAGTCGGGCAGGTCGAGCAGGATCAGCCCGTGCAGGGCGGTCTCGTCGTCCGCGTCGAGCGCGCTCTCCCGTACGAAACGGTGCCGGGGCAGCACGCCGGTCCAGTCGAGCAACCGGTTCGCGCCCTCCAGCGGCCCCCACACGCACGCGTGGGTGACGCCGGTGGTCGGCCGGCGTACCCCGACCGGCGACAGTTCCAGTTGGGCCAGCGCGTTGAACAGGCTGGACTTGCCGCTGCCCGTCGCGCCGGCGAGGGCCACCACGGTGTGGTCGCGGGACAGCGCGAGCCGGGTGCCGGCGCGTTCGACAAGGGTGTGCGCGGGCACCAACTCGGCGTCCGGCAGCAGGCCGTCCACCGCGGTCAGGAACCGGCGTACGGCGTCCAGGCGGGCGATCAGCACGTCGGGGTCGACGCGCTGGTCACCCCGGAACGCCTCCCGGATCCGGCCGGTGATGTTGCTCACCGGGGGTCCTCCTCGTCGGCGGCCAGGCCGCTGCGGTGCCGGGCCAGCTCGACCCGGCCGGCGGCGCGGCGCAACCCGTCGCCGACCTCCGCGTCGGGCCGGGCTTCGGCGGTGCGGCTCAGGAAGCGGTCGGCCTCCGCATCGAGCAGCGTGCGTACCCGTCGCAGCAGGTCACCGCGCGCCTTGGCGGCGAGGGTACGCACCGCCTGGTCACCGAAGATCGCCTGGAGTACGGCCTGCGCGGCGACGGTGGTGCCGGCACCGGTGGCCACCTCCAGCCCGGTCGGGATGAACGCGGTGGACGCGAACACGGCGATCATCACGGCCAGCCCGGTGGCGTTTACCGCGTACGCGGCCGTGCGGGCCACGAACCGCTTGTCACCGCCCTCGACCCGGACCAGCTCCAGCACGCCTCGCTGCCAGTCGCGGACCATCCGTTCGGCCCGCTCGGGCAGGTCGCCGCTCGGGTGGGCGAGCGCCGGATCGACCAGACCGGCGCCGGCCGGGTGCGCCTTCCACGACGTGTACGCGGACTCGGCGGCCTCGGAGGCCACCCCGCGCAGCAGCGTGACCAGCTGCGACTCGATGGCGTTGCGCAGCTCGGCGGAGGGCGCCGGCCGGCCGGTGACGGCGGCCACCACCCGGTCCCGCAGGCGTCCGATGCGCGCCTCCAGGGTGCGGAACAGCTCCCCGGTGCCGACGAACTCCTGCCAGCGGGCGAGCACCTCACCGCGGAGCAGCCGGCCGTCCTGAAGGCCCTGCTCGACGGTCCGTTCGGCGCCCCGGTACGCGGCCCGGACCCGCTCGTCCAGCCCGTCGGCGGCGGCGACCTGCTCGTCGGCGGCGTCGGCCAGCTCCTCGACGGCCGGGTGCAACGCGGCCAGCGCGCCGTCCAGGGTCTGCCGGACGACAGCGGCCCGGGCGTCGGCGTCGGCGGCCAGCCGGGCGAACCAGTCGGCCAGCGGCGCGGTGACCCCCTCGGGCAGCAGCCCCTGGCCGTCGACCCAGGTCTCGGGCAGTACGAACAGGGGCGCCCGGCCGAGGTCCTGCGCCTCCAGCATCTCGGCCAGGTGCGCGGCGATCTCGTCGGTGGCCTCGGCGGGGACCCGGTCCAGCACCATGGCGATCACCGCGCCCCGCGCCCGGGCGCTGCGCAGCAGCTCCCAGGGCACCGCGTCGGCGTACCGGGCGGCGGTGGTGACGAAGAGCCAGAGGTCGGCGGCGGCCAGCAACTGGCTGGCGAGCGCTCGGTTGGCGTCGACCACCGAGTCGATGTCCGGTGCGTCGAGGAAGGCCAGCCCGGGTGGCAGGGCGGGGGCGGTGACCAGGTGCAGCGCGCGTGGATCTTCGCTCGGCTCGGTGGTGCGGGTCAGCCCGGGCAGCAGGTCGCCCTGCCGGAACCAGGCCGCGTCGGCGGGGTTGCAGACCAGCACCGGGGATCGGGTGGTGGGCCGGAGCACACCGGCGGCGCTGACCCGGGCCTTGACCAGGCTGTTGACCAGGGTCGACTTGCCCGCGCCGGTGGAGCCGCCGACCACCACGAGCAGGGGTGCGTCCAGCCGGGCGAGCCGGGGCAGCAGGTAGTCGTCGAGCTGGTCGGTGAGGGCGGCGGCGGTGTGCCGGGCGGGCCCGGCGGAGGGCAGCGCGAGGGGATACCGGGTGGCACCGATCGCGGCCCGGAGGCCCGTCAGCGCGCCGGGGAGGCTGTCGTCCCCGGTGGTGGCGGGCGGCTCCTCCGCGGCGTCCGGCGGGCCGGTGCGGGCGGCGACGGCGGGCGCGCCGGAACGGGTGGCGGAATCGCCGTGCGTCGTCACCGCTAAAGCGTGCCCGACCGATGCAAGGGAAGACAACCGGACGGTAATAACGGCTGGGTTGCGTCGGGTCGGCTCAAGTCGACTTGACGATTCGCCGGGGCGTGGCACTATTGAGTCAAGTTCACTCAACTTGTGGTGGGATCCGCTGCGGGCGGTCGCCCGCCAGGCAGCGCGGGCGGTGCCCGTCACCTGCACAACCTTACGAAGTGAGGAAGCGAAGATGGCACGTGCGGTCGGTATCGACCTCGGCACGACGAACTCCTGCGTCAGCGTTCTCGAGGGCGGTGAGCCCACCGTCATCGCCAACGCTGAGGGCTCGCGGACGACCCCGTCGATCGTCGCGTTCGCCCGCAACGGTGAGGTGCTCGTCGGTGAGGTCGCCAAGCGTCAGGCGGTGACCAACCCGGACCGGACGATCCGCTCGGTCAAGCGCGAGGTCGGCACGAACTGGTCCGTCGACATCGACGGCAAGAAGTACACCCCGCAGGAGATCTCGGCCCGGACCCTGATGAAGCTCAAGCGGGACGCCGAGGCGTACCTGGGCGAGCAGATCACCGACGCGGTGATCACGGTTCCGGCCTACTTCAACGACAGCCAGCGGCAGGCCACCAAGGAGGCCGGTGAGATCGCCGGCTTCAACGTGCTGCGGATCGTCAACGAGCCGACCGCGGCCGCCCTGGCGTACGGGCTGGACAAGGGCTCCAAGGAGCAGACCGTCCTGGTCTTCGACCTCGGCGGCGGCACCTTCGACGTGTCGCTGCTGGAGCTGGCCGAGGGCGTCATCGAGGTCAAGTCGACAAGCGGTGACAACCACCTCGGCGGCGACGACTGGGACCAGCGGATCATCGACCACCTGGTCAAGACGTTCCGCGGTGAGCACGGCATCGACCTCGGTCAGGACAAGATGGCCCTCCAGCGGCTCCGTGAGGCCGCCGAGAAGGCCAAGATCGAGCTGTCGGCCGCCACCACCACCAACATCAACCTGCCGTACATCACCGCCGGCTCCGCCGGCCCGCTGCACCTCGACGTGACGCTCAGCCGCGCCGAGTTCCAGCGCATGACGCAGGATCTGCTGGACCGTTGCAAGGGCCCGTTCGAGCAGGCCGTGAAGGACGCCGGGATCAAGATCTCGGACGTCGAGCACGTCATCCTCGTCGGTGGCTCGACCCGGATGCCGGCCGTGACCGACCTGGTCAAGCAGCTCACCGGCCGCGACCCCAACAAGGGCGTCAACCCGGACGAGGTCGTCGCCGTCGGCGCCGCCCTCCAGGCCGGTGTGCTCAAGGGTGAGGTCAAGGACGTCCTGCTGCTCGACGTGACCCCGCTGAGCCTGGGCATCGAGACCAAGGGCGGCATCTTCACCAAGCTGATCGAGCGCAACACCACCATCCCGACCAAGCGCTCCGAGGTGTTCACCACGGCGGACGACAACCAGCCGTCGGTGCTCATCCAGGTGTTCCAGGGTGAGCGGGAGATCGCGGCCTACAACAAGAAGCTCGGCACCTTCGAGCTGACCGGCCTCCCGCCGGCGCCGCGCGGCGTGCCGCAGATCGAGGTCGCGTTCGACATCGACGCCAACGGCATCGTCAACGTGCACGCCAAGGACCTGGGCACCGGCAAGGAACAGAAGATGACGATCACCGGCGGCTCCTCGCTGCCGAAGGACGACATCGAGCGGATGCGCCGGGATGCCGAGGAGCACGCGGAGGAGGACAAGCGCCGCCGCGACGACGCCGAGACCCGCAACGTGGCCGAGGCGCTCCAGTGGCAGACCGAGAAGTTCCTCGCGGAGAGCGGCGACAAGCTGCCCACCGAGAACCGGGAGCAGCTCAACGAGGCGCTCGGCGAGCTGCGCGGCGCCCTCGGTGGTCAGGACATCGAGAAGATCAAGTCGGCGCACGAGCGGCTGGCGCAGGTCTCCCAGCAGGCCGGTTCGCTGCTCTACGCCCAGCAGGCCGAGCAGGGCCAGCAGCCGGGCGGCGAGGCCGGCCCGGGTGCGACCGGCCCGCAGGCCGGCCCGCAGGCCGGCGGTGCCGGTGGCGGCGACGACGTGGTCGACGCGGAGATCGTGGACGAGGACGGCAAGAAGTGACCGTGGGCCTCCGACACGAATCCACGGCGAAGGGATGAGGTAGCCGCATGACGCAGAAGCCACGAGCCGCCGACCCGGGCGACACCGGGTCGACGCCGGGTGGCTCCGCGCCCACGGAGCCGGACACCGGTGCCGAGGAGCGGGTCGTCATCCGCAACAACCGCAAGATCAGCGACGCGGCGGAGCCGGAGGGCGCGGCCGCCGACGCGGGGAGTGACGATCCCGCCGAGGGCCTGGTCGAGGACGCCGAGATCGTGGTCGACGAGATCGAGGTCGAGGTCAACTCAACCGACGGTCCGGAGCCGTCCGGCCCGCCGGTGGTGGACGCCCCGGCGAAGCCGGCGGACGGCGGTGCCCTCGGCACCTCGCTCGGTGCCGAGCTGGAGGCGCTCCGGGCCGAGCTGGACGAGCGGACCCGGGACCTGCAACGGGTGTCGGCGGAGTACGCCAACTACCGCAAGCGGGTGGACCGGGACCGCAGCCTGGTGCAGGAGCAGGCGACCGGTTCAGTGCTGGCCGCGCTGCTGCCGATCCTGGACGACCTGGACCGGGCTCGGGAACACGGCGACCTGGTCGGACCGTTCGGCACGGTGGCGGAACAGCTCACCACCGCGCTGGGCAAGTTCGGTCTGAACGCCTTCGGCGAGCAGGGCGACCCGTTCGACCCGACCCGGCACGAGGCGGTCGCGCACCAGACCTCGACCGAGGTCAGCGAACCGACCTGCGTGCAGGTCATGCGGCGCGGCTACCAGCTCGGTGAGCGGCTGCTGCGCCCCGCGCTGGTCGCGGTCGCGGATCCGGAATAGTGCGAGACGGTGACCGGGCCGTCCCGCCCGCCGCGCGGCGGGCGGGACGGCCGGGTCACGACTGTTGGAAGGGGGTGGACCGGTGAGTTCGAAGGACTGGCTCGAGAAGGACTTCTACGCCGTGCTCGGCGTGGACAAGGCCGCCTCCGCGGATGACATCAAGAAGGCTTACCGCAAGGTGGCGCGGGAGTCGCACCCGGACCACAACCCGGGCGACGCCAAGGCCGAGGAGCGGTTCAAGGCCGCGTCCGAGGCGTACAACGTGCTCTCGGACGCCGGCCGCCGCCGGGAGTACGACGAGATGCGTTCGCTGTTCGGGTCAGGCGCGTTCCGGCGCAACGCCCGGGGCGGCGGCCAGCCGGGCGGTGTGCCGTTCGACGTCTCCGACCTGTTCGGCGGCGGCGCTGCCGGAGGTGGTGACCGTCGCTTCGGCGGTGCCGGCTTCCAGGACCTGTTCAGCTCGATCTTCTCCGGTGGGCAGGGCGCCGGGCAGGCCGCGCCGCGCGGTCCGGCCCGTGGTCGGGACGTCGAGACCGAGGTGGCGCTCGACTTCGGCGACGCGGTACGCGGGGTGACCCTGCCCCTGACGTTGCGCGCCCCGGGTGTCTGCGACACCTGCCACGGCAACGGCGCCAAGCCCGGCACCCAGCCGCGTACCTGCCCGGTCTGCCACGGTGCCGGGGTCACCACCCGCAACCAGGGGTCGTTCAGCTTCTCCGAGCCGTGCCGCAACTGCCAGGGCGTCGGCACTGTGGTCGAGGAGAAGTGCCCCGAGTGCCACGGCAGCGGTGGGGTCACCAAGACCCGCACGATGAACGTGCGCTTCCCGGCCGGGGTGGCCGACGGCCAACGCATCCGGCTGGCCGGGCGCGGTGAGCCGGGCGAGCGCGGTGGTCCGGCCGGCGACCTGTTCGTGCACGTCAAGGTCCGGCCGGACGAGCTGTTCGGGCGTACCGGTGACGACCTGACCCTGACCGTGCCGGTGACCTTCGCGGAGGCCGTGCTCGGCACGGACCTGCGGGTGCCCACGCTCGACGGCGCCGTGACCCTGCGGGTGCCGCCGGGTACGCCGAGCGGCCGGGTGCTGCGGGCGCGGGGCAAGGGTGTGGTGCGCCGCGACGGGGAGGCCGGTGATCTGCTGGTGACGTTGGACGTGGTGGTGCCGGCTCGCCTGTCCGACGAGGCGCGTACGGCGTTGGAGGCGTTCGCCGAGCAGAGTCCGCCGGCAGCGCGGGAACATCTCGACGCTCGGGTGCGTCGGGTCAGTTAGTCCGGTGGGATGGACGCGGAGGTGAGCGGCATGTCGGGCGAGTTCCTCGGTTCGGGTGACCCTGCCTACGAGGCCAAGGTGCTGATGATCTCGGTCGCGGCGCGGATGGCGGGGATGCATCCGCAGACCCTGCGCCAGTACGACCGGCTGGGGCTGGTGCAGCCCGGCCGGGCTGCCGGTGGCGGGCGTCGGTACAGCGTGCGCGACGTGGTGCTGCTGCGCGAGGTGCAGCGGCTCAGCCAGGACGACGGAATCAACCTCGCCGGCGTCAAGCGGATCATCGGGCTGGAGCGTCTGCTGGAGCAGGCGCAGCAGCGGGTGGCCCGCCTGGAGGCGGAGCTGGACGCCGCGTACCGCCGGGTGGCCGAGCTGGAGTCGCTGGCCCGTTTCCCGGGCCGGGATCTGGTGCCCACCAATCGCACGTCCACCGCGCTGGTGGTCTGGCGGCCCCGCCGCACGCCCGACCGCTGACCTGTTTTTCGCTTTCCCTGCCCGGCCCGCGCCCCGATTCTCCGGCGCGGGCCGGGCCGCTTCCATTAACCTGTCGATACAGGTCCAACCGGCTCAATTCGGACCTGTCGGCATGGCGAGGGGGAGCAGTGGCGGAGCCGGCGAACAAGGTCGCCCAACAGATCGAGGAACGGTTGGAGAACCTGGCCGACACCGTCCGCGAGAAGTTCGACAAGGTCACCGAGGGAACCTTCCGGGACCGGATCAAAGAGGGGCGGTTCGCGGACCAGACCGACCACGGCGTCGACCAGGCCCGAGCCGAGACCGAACGGAAGCAGGACTGACCGGTGACCGACGTGCGGGCCGGGACCCACGGGGGGTCCCGGCCCGTTCGCCTTTGGTGCGGCGGGGCTGTCCAACGCCACCCCGCGGCCGGCGGCCACCGCGAAGCAGCTCAGCCGAGGCGGCGGTTCTCGCGGACCAGGCCGCCCTCGCACCAGTCCCGGTAGACGAACAGGTCTGGGCGGGCCAGCAGCACACGGCCGTTGTGCGCCCAGATCTTCATCAGCTCGTCGCCCTCTCGCTCGGCCTGCTCCACCAGCTTGCGGAATCGGCGCTTCGGGTGGGCGCGGAATTTCGTCCGGATGCCGTCGGCCGCGTAGATGTACAGGCAGTGCAGCGCGAAGCGCCGGGCCGGACAGGTCGGGTCCATCGCCAGGTCGAAGAGCGTCAGCACCAGCCGGTCACCGGAGACCAGGAGGTCCCAGTCCGGCGGCATGGAAGCCAACGGCACCGAATCAGGCTGGTACGCCCAAGCTCGCAACTCCGCCGGAGTTGGATCGACGGGGTTGGCGAAGCCGTGGAACGTCGACTCCTGCACGCTCACCGGCCAACCTTCCGCTCTCGCCCGCGCGTGGGCACGTTCCCACCCGCGAACGCTGGCTGCTGGGGCGAAACGGTAACCCGCCGCCGGGTGCTGCGGTAGTCCCCGTGGGGAGCAATTCAGCAACCGTTGGCTGGAGCGGGCGTCAGTCGTGGATCGGAACCGGCGCCGAGCGTTGGGCCGCCGCGGCGGCGCGGGTGCGCAGCCACCGTTTGAACCACGGGAAGTCGGGCAGTCGGGCCAGCATCGGCCCGGTCACCACGGTGATGAGGACGTACGCCGTGGCCAGCGCCGCCAGCCGAGGCTCGACGCTGCCGGCGGCGACCGCGAGCCCGGCGATGACGATGGAGAACTCACCACGGGGTACGAGTGCCAGGCCGGCCCGCCATCGACCGGGTTCGGCGATGCCGACCCGTCGCGCCGCCAGGTAACCGGTGAGCGTCTTCGTCGCCATGGTGACGATGGCCAGGGCGAGCGCCGGCAGCAGCACCGGCGGGATGTCCCGTGGATCGGTGACCAGGCCGAAGAAGACGAAGAACACCGCGGCGAACAGGTCCCGCAGGGGGGAGAGCAGTTCGGTCGCGTGGTGCGCCACCGGGCCGGAGAGCGCGATGCCGACCAGGAACGCGCCGACCGCCGCCGACACCTGGAGCTTCGCCGCGATGCCGGCGATCAGCAGGGTCAGACCGAGTACGCCGAGCAGCAGCGCCTCCGGGTCCTTCGCCGACAGGGCGGACGAGATGAGGTGGCCGTACCGGATGGCGACCACCAGCACGATCAGCACCGTGCCCACCGCGACGGTGAGTGCGATGCCGCCGCCGAGCAGGCCGGTCCCGGCCAGTACCGCGGTGACCAGCGGCAGGTAGAGCGCCATCGCCAGGTCCTCGATCACGAGAACCGAGAGGATGACGGGGGTTTCCCGGTTACCGAGTCGGCCCAGGTCGGCGAGGACCTTGGCGATCACACCGGAGGAGGAGACCCAGGTGATGCCGCCGAGTACCAGGGCGGCGACCCAGTCCCAGCCGAGCAGCAGGGCGAACCCCGCGCCCGGTAGCGCGTTGAGGACGCCGTCGATCAGTCCGGCCGGGGCCGCTGACCGGAGGTTGCCGACGAGTTCGTTGGCCGAGTACTCCAGGCCGAGCATCACCAGCAGCAGGATGACGCCGATCTCGGCGCCGACCGCGAAGAACTCCTCGCTGGCGGCCAGCGGGAGCAGACCACCGTGCCCGAAGGCGAGCCCGGCCAGCAGGTAGAGGGGGATGGGTGAGAGGCCGACGCGACGGCTGAGCCGACCGAGGACACCGAGCAGGAGGAGCAGCGCGCCGACTTCGACGAGCAGTGTGGTGGAGTCGTGCATCCGCCTCAGCCGTCCGGGTCACTGTCGGCGAGGATGGCGGACACGCCGTCGAGACCCCTGCGGGTCCCGACAACGACCACCACGTCGCCGGCCGCGAAGCGGAACGAGGGAAGCGGCGAGACGATGACCTCGCCGTCACGCAGCACCGCCACGATGGAGGCGCTGGTGCGGGTACGCGCCTTGGTCTCGCCGAGCCTCCGATTGACGTATCGCGACCCGGCCGGGATGGCGATCTGCTCGGTGAGCAGACCGGCGGCCTGCTCGCGGAGCCCGGAGAGCTGGCCGAGCATCAGCGACGCGCCGAGGATGTCGGCCAGCGCCTCGGCCTCGTCGTCGGTCAGCGGAATGTCCGCCTGGCAGGCGTCGGGATCGTCCGGGTCGTAGAGGACGAGATCACGGCGGCCATTGCGGTGGGAGACGACGCCCAGGCGGCGTCCGGACTCCGTCACCAGATCGTGGCGTACCCCGATCCCGGGTAAGGCGGTCTGCTCGACACGTACTCGCACCCACCCAGGCTACCGCTAGGTGAACAGACGGCAGATCTTGGAAGCCGCGCCCCCTGCCCGGCCATTATCAACACGAGATCGCCGATATCGCGGTATCCCGGCGGGACACCCCCAGATCAGCGATCTCGTGTCGATCTAGAGGGCGCCGCCACGACTCGGGAGGTCTACGGCTTCTCCGCCACGAACACGCCGACGCCTTCCAGCGTCTCGGTCAAGCCGGTCGCCCGGAGGATCATCATGGCCTTGCCGACCACGGTGTCCGACACGCCGTACTCCTTGCAGAGCTGCGACCGGCTCGGCAGCTTCGTGCCGGGCGGCCACGCGCCTGATTCGATCTTCGTTCGTAGCTCGTCTGCGAGCACCTGGTATTGCTGCTTGGGCATACACACTCCCCGGATGGCACGCCCATTCGATCACGCGACCACCTACAACCTCAAGCAATTGGAGCCCGGTCATTGACCTACAACCGCTACCGATTGTAGGTTCGGATCGAACGCTTCCGGATGGCACTGGAGCGCTCAGAGGGCCGGGGCGAGCTTCCCCGTGGTTCGTCCCGGCCCTGCTCATTTCCACCGCGCTGCGCACTGCGAGGAGGACCACGCTCATGTCTGACCTGGTGCGACGCTGATGACCGGGCGGTTCGTCATTCATCTGCCGATCTCGGCGCCCGACCTGGCGCGCGCCAAGATGTTGGGTCGGACCGCCGGACGGTCGCTGGCCTTCCTCGCCCGGATCGATCTCGGCGGGATCACCGTCTCCACCGAGGACGATCAAGGGGTCCGGCACTGGGTCTTCTGTGACCGGCGGCTGGACGGTGGTCGTCGTTGCGTGCTCCGCGCCGACCACGAGACGCCCTGCACCGCCCGCCTACCCCGCCGGGCTTGATCGACACCAGATCGCCGATGTGGTGGCATCCAGCGAGCGGGACACCCCCACATCGGCGATCTTGAGTCGATCAACCGGCGATCGTCAGCGGAGGCCGGCGAAGAACCCGCGGATGTCGCCGACCAGCACATCGGTGGCCTGGTGAGCGGCATAGTGGCCGCCGACGTCGCCGCGTCCCTCGACATCCGTCTCGTACGCCGTCCAGCGGACGATGTTCGCGTGGTCCCGCTCGGCGAAGCGGCGGATCGACTGGAAGTCGCCGGGGAACATGGCCAACGCGGTCGGCGCCGTGGTCGGCTCGGACAGCTGCTGACCGGCGTGCGCGTCCTCCCAGTAGAACCGGATCGCCGAGGCGGCCGTGCCGGTGAACCAGTAGACCGCCACGTTGGCCAGGATGAAGTCGGCGTCCAGGCTCTCGTCGAAGAGTTGGGCGTTCCAGGCGAGCAGCCCCACTGGCGAGTCGGCCAGCGCGAACGCCAGGGTCTGCGGCTGCTGGCTGTGCACCTGATTGAAGGAGAACTTGTTCTCGTAGAACCACTGGAGGTGCCCGAGCGCCGCCTGGTCCGCCTCGGACAGCCCGGCGAACTCGGCCGGATCGCCGGAGGGGAACGAGAAGAGCTGGGTGACGTGCACGCCGAGGACGTGCTCCGCGTCGATCCGGCCCAGCTCCGGCGCGACCATCGAGCCGGCGTCGTTGCCGACCGCGCCGTAGCTGTCGTACCCCAGTCGGTTCATCAGCTCGGCCCAGGCGCGGGCCGTGCGGAAGCGGTTCCAGCCGGCGCTGCGGGTGGGGCCGGAGAACCCGAAGCCGGGCAGCGACGGGATGACCAGGTGGAAGGCAGGCGCCGCCGGGTCGCTCGGCTCGGTGAGCGGGCCGATCACGTCCAGGTATTCCAGCACCGAGCCCGGCCAGCCGTGGGTGAGCACCAGGGCGGTGGCGTCGGCCCGGGACGACCGGACGTGCAGGAAGTGGATCTGCTCGCCGTCGATCTCGGTGACGAACTGCGGGTGGGCGTTCAGCCGGGCCTCGACGGCCCGCCAGTCGAACCCGTCCCGCCACCGGTCGGCGAGGGCGAGCACGCGGTCGTTGCGCATCCCGTAAGCGTCACCGACCCCCGGCAGGTCGGCGGGCCAGATCGTGCGGTCCAGTCGGGTGACCAGGTCGTCGAGGGCGGTCTGCGGGATCTCGACGCGGAACGGGCGGATCGCGGGGCCGGTCATGCGGGGACTCCTTCGGAACGGAATGTTTCGTTCTGCCAGAACATTAGCAGACCGGAACGATCCGTTCCACTGCTACTGTGGGGCCATGCCGACGACTTCCGGAAACGCCCTGGCCGGCCGCCGCGCCCAGGCCGCCCGCAACGACGAGGTGATCCTCGAAGCCGCCCGCGCCGTCTTCCTCGACGACCCGAAGGCGCCGATCGCCGCCGTCGCCGAACGCGCCGGCGTCGGCATCAGCGCGCTCTACCGGCGGTACGCGGGCAAGGAGGACCTGCTGCGCCAGCTCTGCCACGACGGGCTGCGCCGCTACATCGCCGTGGCCGAGGCGGCGCTCGCCGAGCCGGACGACTGGGCCGCGTTCACCGGATTCCTCACCCGGATCGTCGACGCCGACGTGCACTCGCTCACCGTCCACCTGGCCGGCACGTTCACCCCGACCGAGGAGATGGGCCGGGATGCGCTGCGCGCCAGCGAGCTGGCCACCGCGCTCGTCGACCGGGCGCACGCCAGTGGGCGACTGCGCCCCGACGTGGTCGTGCAGGACCTGGGGCTGGTGCTGGAGGCGTGCGCGGCGGTGCGCGTACCCGATGCGGAGCGGACCCGCCAGCTGCGCCGCCGGCAGCTCGCGGTGCTGCTCGGCGGCCTGTCGACGGCGCCGGACTCCGACCCGCTGCCCGGCCCGCCCCCGGCGGCCGGCGAGTTCGACTGGCGGTGGCGGCTCCGGGAGTGATGACCGTCACAGCGGTAAGGTTGAGTGGAATACGCTCAACTCTGGTTGTGTCCAACCCAGTGGACAACGCCGATCCGGGGGAGCCCATGAACACCGAAAGACTCACCACCAAGAGCCGCGAAACCATCACCGGTGCCGTCGCGCTGGCCAACCAGCGTGGCCACGCCACCGTGGAGCCCTGGCACCTGCTGCTGTCCCTGCTGGACACCGACGGCTCGACCGCCGCCGGCCTGCTGCGCGCCGTCGGGGCCGACCCCGCCGAACTGCGCCGGGCTGCCCAGCGGGCGGTCGACGCCCTGCCGGCCGCGCGGGGCTCCAGCATCGCCGAGCCCACGCTGGCCCGGGAGTTCGTCAACGCCATCGGCGCCGCCGAGCAGATCGCCCGGCCGCTGGGCGACGAGTACACCTCCACCGAACACCTGCTCGCCGGCCTGGCCCGGGTGGGTGGCGCGGTGTCCGGCGCGCTGAAGACCGCCGGCGCCACCGAGGAGGCCCTTGTCGCCGCCTTCCCGACCGTCCGGGGCGGGGACCGGCGGGTCACCACCGCCGACCCGGAGCAGACCTACCAGGCCCTCACCAAGTACGGCGTCGACCTCACCGCCAGCGCCCGCGACGGCAAGATCGACCCGGTGATCGGCCGTGATTCGGAGATCCGCCGGGTCATCCAGGTCCTCTCCCGCCGTACCAAGAACAACCCGGTGCTGATCGGCGAGCCCGGCGTCGGAAAGACCGCGATCGTCGAGGGCCTCGCCCAGCGGATCGTGGCCGGCGACGTCCCCGAGTCGCTGCGCGACAAGAAGCTGGTCTCACTGGACCTCGGCGCGATGGTCGCCGGCGCGCAGTACCGGGGCCAGTTCGAGGAGCGGCTGAAGTCCGTCCTGGAGGAGATCAAGAACTCCAACGGGCAGGTCATCACGTTCCTCGACGAGCTGCACACGGTCGTCGGCGCCGGCAAGGGCGAGGGCTCGATGGACGCCGGCAACATGCTCAAGCCGATGCTCGCCCGTGGTGAGCTGCGGATGGTCGGCGCCACCACGCTGGACGAGTACCGCGAGCACATCGAGAAGGACCCGGCGCTGGAGCGGCGCTTCCAGCCGGTGCTGGTCGGCGAGCCGACCATCGAGGACACCATCGGCATCCTGCGCGGGCTCAAGGAGCGCTACGAGGTGCACCACGGCGTACGGATCACCGACGCCGCGCTGGTCGCCGCCGCCGCCCTCTCCGACCGCTACATCACCGACCGGTTCCTGCCGGACAAGGCGATCGACCTGGTCGACGAGTCCGCGTCCCGGCTGCGGATGGAGATCGACTCCCGCCCGGTCGAGGTCGACGAGATCGAGCGGGCGGTCCGCCGGCTGGAGATCGAGGAGATGGCGCTGGCCAAGGAGCCGGACGCCGCCTCCGCCGAACGCCTGGAGCGGCTGCGCAAGGAGCTGGCCGACAAGCGCGAACAGCTCACCGTGCTCTCCGAGCGCTGGCAGACCGAGAAGAGCCACATCACCAAGCTCTCCACGGCCAAGGAGGAGCTGGAGCGCCTGGGCGGCGAGGCCGAGCGGGCCGAGCGCGACGGTGAGCTGGAGCGCGCCGCCGAGCTGCGCTACGGCCGCATCCCCGCCCTCAAGGTGGAGCTGACGCAGGCCGCCGAGGAGCTGGCCCGACTCCAGGCCGACGGCGCGATGCTCAAGGAGGAGGTCGGCGCGGACGACATCGCGGCCGTCGTCGCCTCCTGGACGGGCATCCCGGCGGGACGGCTGCTGGAGGGCGAGACGGCCAAGCTGCTGCGCATGGAGGAGTCGCTGGCCAGCCGGGTGGTCGGTCAGGCCGAGGCCGTGAGCGCGGTCTCCGACGCCGTACGCCGGGCGCGGGCGGGTGTCGCCGACCCGGACCGGCCGACGGGCAGCTTCCTCTTCCTCGGCCCGACCGGTGTGGGCAAGACCGAGCTGGCGAAGGCGCTCGCCGAGTTCCTCTTCGACGACGAGCGGGCCATGGTCCGCATCGACATGAGCGAGTACGGCGAGAAGCACTCCGTCGCCCGCCTGGTCGGCGCCCCGCCCGGCTACGTCGGCTACGAGGAGGGTGGTCAGCTCACCGAGGCGGTGCGCCGCCGCCCGTACTCGGTGATCCTGCTGGACGAGGTGGAGAAGGCCCACCCGGATGTGTTCGACGTGCTGCTCCAAGTGCTCGACGACGGTCGGCTCACCGACGGCCAGGGCCGCACCGTGGACTTCCGCAACGCGATCCTGATCCTCACCTCCAACCTCGGGTCGTCGGTGATCAGCGACCTGACGCTGGCCGAGGAGCAGCGCCGGGAGGGCGTCCTCGCCGTGGTCCGGTCGCACTTCAAGCCCGAGTTCCTCAACCGGCTGGACGACATCGTGGTCTTCGCCTCGCTGCGGGGGGACGACCTGCGTTCCATCGTCGACATCCAGCTGGACCGGATGCGCAGGCGTCTGGCGGATCGCCGACTGGCGCTGGACATCACCGAGTCCGCGCGTCAGTGGTTGGCCGAGCACGGCTACGACCCGATCTACGGTGCCCGCCCGCTGCGTCGCCTGGTCCAGACGGCCATCGGAGACCAGCTGGCCAAGGCCCTGCTGAGCGGGTCGGTCCGCGACGGCGACACGGTGAAGACGGACCTGGACCCCGCCACCAACACCCTGACGGTGACCCCGGCCTGACAGCGCACACACCCGCCGGCCGCGGCGACGATCAAGAGGTTTGCGTCATCGGGACGTCTGCAGATGACGCAAACCTCTTGATCAACAGGGGTGGGAGGTGGACGATCGGGGAAAGGGTGAGGGCATGTTCGGGATGCGGAAAGCGTGGGAACGGGACCTCGGTGCGGCCGCCGACCAGTTGGTGTCGGCTGACACGCTCGCCTTCGGTGGTGTCGGCATCGCCAACACGCTGCTGCCGGTCACCGAGGCGTACCACCGGGTCGAGGCCGCCCTCGCCGACCACCCCGAGGAGGTACGCCGACAACTCGACCGGGTGCTGGCCGACGGCACACCCGCCGGCCGGGCGTACGCGGCCACGCTGCTGGAACGGCTCGATCCGGCCGCCGCCCGGGCGGCGTGGACGTCGCTGCGGGACGACCCGACCGAGTTCACCACGTTCGTCGGATGCGTGATGGGCCGCGACACCCTCGGGAACTACGCCACCCAGCGTCTCGCCGCAGCATGATCCATTCGCCGGTCGGCGCTGTCCGATCGGTTCTGCCGTCGACCGGTGACCCGCCGTACGTTGCGAGCCATGAGTCCGCCCGTGACCGCGATCCGCCCGCCCCGGCCCGCCACCGTGACCATCGCCTTCTGGCTGCAACTCACCGTGGTGCTGGTCCTGCTCGGCCTGGCCGCGCTGGTGGCCGTCGAGGCGGTGCACTTCGACAGCCAGATCGACCGCGCGGTGCGGCTGGTGCCGGACGCCGACCCGGCCGAGGTGGCCGGGGAACGGCAGGGCAATGTCGCCATGGCGCTGATCTTCGGCGTACCGGCGGTGCTGCTCGCGGTGTGGCTGGCGGTTACCGCCGCCCCGGTTCGACGAGGCGCCAACGTCGCGCGGATCCTGGTCTTCGTCGCCAGTGGCGCGCAACTGCTTGTCTGTTTCGCGCAGTGCTGCTCCGGCGGGTTCCTCGTGCCCCTGCTGACCACCGCCGAGATGGAGACGGAGCCGCCGGCGGAGTGGGACGAGGAGTGGGAGAGCTCCACGTTCTTCGACACGCTCTACGCCGGCACCGACCCCTGGGACGATCTGTTCTTCCCGGCGGCAGGGCTGGGCGTACTCACCGTCCTGACGCTCTCCACGGCCGTGGTGCTGCTGCTGGCGCTGCCGCCCGCGAACCGCTGGTTCGTGCCGGCGACCGCGCTCGCCGAGGCGCACCCCGCCCCCGTCACCACGGCCTGGGCGGTTCCCGTTCCCAGCTACGGCCCGACCGGCTACGGCTATCCGGGCGTCCCGCTGATGCCGCCGGGCCCGGGTGTGCCGGGCCTCCTACCGCCGGGCCAGCCGGTCCCGCCCGGCTACCTCATCTGCCCCGACCCGGCCGCGCACCTGACCCCGGGCACGACGGCCGGACCGCCGGCGGCGGCACCGGACGACGCACCCGACGGCCCCCGCTAGCTGAGCTGTCGGCCACAGCACCGCCCTCGCAGGTGCCGAGGATTGTTACCGTCTGCGCCGACGTACCTGGGGAGGTGGTCGGGTGGACGCGCTGGTGACGTCCCTGGTGGCGGGCGGCGTGCTCGCGACGGTGGTGGCCGTCTTGCGGGCCCGACGGGCGGCGACGGCCCGGCCCGGCGGCCGGCCGGCTGAGGCGCCGACCGGCGGCCCGCACCGTCTGGCCCTGGGCGACCGCGTGCGGATCCGCCAACGGGAGTACGTCGTCAGCGGCACCATCCGCCTCGTCGAGGGGGACTGGAGCTGGGTGCAGCACCTGCTCGACGACGAGTCCGGCGGTCGACGCCGGCTCTCCGTGGAGGATGGCCCCGAGTTGGAGCTGGTGCTCTGGACCGCCGAGCCCGGCGCGACCGTCAGCCCGGGCGCCCCGACGATCGACCTCGGCGGGCGGCGGTACACCTGGTCCGAGACCGGGCAGGCGCGCTACACCGCCATCGGCGAGACCGAGCTGCCGTCGGCCGGGACGATGCGTTACCACGACTACCAGTCGGGCGGTGCCGCGCGGCTCTCCTTCGAGGCGTACGGCGAGGAGGGTTGGCGGGTGGCCAGCGGCGACCTGCTCAACCCCGCCGACCTGGCGATCCGACCCACCACCGAGGAGCACTGAGCCCGGTCGGGTGGAGACGCGCCGGCCTGCCACGGCATGCCTGAGTGGCCGGTTGTCGATACGGTGTGGGCGCGATCTAGGGAAGGAGAATCGTGGTCGATACCCAGAGCACGCCGGCCCGTCAGCGGCCATCCATCGTGACGATTTCCAGTTACCTGCTTTTCCTGTTCCTCGCGTGCCAGGTGATCAGCCTGATCATCACGCTCGCCACCATCGGCAAGACGCGGGACGCGATCCGCGACGCGTACGCGGGCAGTTCCATCGACAACCCCGATCAGGTGGCGGATGTCTTCTTCGCCATCGGGATCGGCAGCGGCATCCTGCTGCTGCTGCTCGCGATCGTGCTGGGCGTGCTGGCCCTGTTCAACAACCAGGGCCGCAACGGATCCCGGATCACCACCTGGATCGTCGGCGGCATCATGATCTGCTGCACGGGTGGCGGCCTCATCAGTGGTGCGGCCGGCAGCTTCACCAGCGGCGGGGACACCGCTGGCGGCCCGAGCGGTGAGGAGGTGCAGCGCCGCATCGAGGAGGCTGTGCCGTCCTGGGTCACCCCGGTCAGCCTGCTGCTGGGCGTGGTCAGCCTGCTCGCGCTTCTCGCGGCGCTGATCCTGCTGGCGCTGCCGAAGGCCAACGAGTTCTTCCGCAAGCCCGCCGCCGGCTGGGAGCCGCCGACGCCGGGGGCCGCCTACCCGGGCTACCCGCAGACTCCCGGGCAGTCCGCTCAGCCGGGTTACCCGTCGACCGGCGAGCCGGGCTACCCGTCGACGCCGGCGCAGCCGGGCAACCCGCCGTCCAGTGCGGACCGGCCGGACGACACCCCGCCGGCCGACCGACCCGGCACGACCCCGCCGTCGAGTTGACGGGTCGATAAGCACGACGCCGACGATCCCTCCGATAGGTTGCAACCCGACGCCTACCGGAGGGATTCGTCGTGTCGTACCCCGAATCGGCACCGGCCCGCCGGCCCGCCGTGGTCCTGCTGGCCACGGCGGTGCTGTTGGTGATGGCGGTCGCCGCGCTCGCGTACACCTTCGTCGACCTGGCGGTGCTGGGGCGGACGGTCGACGCGTTCCGCTCGGCCGCCGGGGACACGTCGGCGAGCCCGCAGCAGATCGACGAGGTGACGACGCTGCTGCGGTTGTCCGCGGTGCTGACGGCGGTGGTGGCGGCGTTCTCCGCGGTCCTGCTCGCCGGCCTGGCGCTCGGGCTGCTGGCCGGTCGGCGCGGCGTCCGGGTGGCCACCTGGGTCGTCTGCGGGCTCGGCCTGCTGGCCGGCTGTTGCAGCGTGGCGGTGCTCGTCGGTGAACGCGCCGCGCCGCTGCGGCTGGGCGACGGCGAACGGGCCACCGCCGAGCTGCTGGGCCTGCTCGCTGACGCGTACCCGTCGTGGTGGATTCCCGTCAACGCCGGGCTATCCGTGGGGCAGGGCCTCGGTTACCTTGTGGTAGCTACGTTGCTGGCACTGCCGGCGGCGAACGCCTGGTTCGGTCGACGCCGCCCGTCGGCGCCGACCGTGCCGTCCGCTCCGCCCGGGTTTCCACCCACCCCGTACCAGCCGCAGCCCCCGTACCCGCCCAGGTGAGGACCGCCCGTGACGCTCGACCCCGCGACCGCCGAGCGACGGGCCCTGGTCACCGGCGCGACAGCCGGCATCGGTGCGGCGTTCGCTCGACGGCTCGCCTCCGACGGTTGGCACCTGGTGCTGGTCGCCCGGGACGCGGGCCGGCTGACGGAGCTGGCCGCCGACCTGGGGTCCCGGCACGGCCGCGAGGTGGAGACGCTGTCGGCGGACCTGTCCACCGACGACGGCTGCGACGCCGTCGAGCAGCGACTGAGCAGCGGTAGCCCGGTGCACCTGCTGGTCAACAACGCAGGCATCAGCCTCAACAAACCGTTCCTCCGCTCCACCGCGGAGGACGAGGCACGCCTGCTGCGGCTCAACGTGCACGCCGTCATGCGACTGACCCTCGCAGCGCTGCGACCGATGACCGAACGGCACGATGGGGCAGTGATAAATGTCTCTTCCGTTGCAGGGTTCGGCGCGGTGATGCCTGGATCGACCTACTCGGCCAGCAAGGCGTGGGTGACCAACTTCAGCGAGTCTGTCGGCCAGTCCGCACGTCCGTACGGGGTGCGGGTGATGGCCCTCTGCCCCGGCTACACCCGCACCGAATTCCATCAGCGGGCTGGCATCAACATGTCGAAGACACCTGAGTGGATGTGGCTGAAAGCCGAGGACGTGGTCGACGAAGCCCTGCGTGACCTGGGCAAAGGCAAGTTGGTAAGCATCCCGGCGTGGAAGTACAAGGTGGCCGTCGCCGGTCTGCGGCACGCGCCGCGCCGGCTGCTCCAGGTGGTCGCGCGGGACACCCGCGGCCGGATCGGTCGCGACGAGCGCTGAGCCGCCGCACTCGTTCGATCCTCGGTCGTCGCCGTGACAACGTTGGCGCGCCGCAACCGGCCCGGTCGCTCAGCGTAGTCGTACATAGCCAACCATCGGTCCCTCGTCAGCCTGATCGGGGTGGGCCGTCCACACGGCGTCCAGACTTGCGCAGTAACCTCTATCGCCATGGGGGACCACGACGACCTGCGTAAATTCATTACCGACCTGGCCGTGGTGCACGGACGGGTCGTGCTGTCCTCGGGGCGCGAGGCAGACTGGTACGTCGATCTGCGACGTGTCACGCTCCATCACCAGGCCGCTCCGTTGGTCGGTCGAGTGTTGCTCGACCTCTGCGCCGACTGGGAGTACGACGCCGTCGGCGGACTCACCCTGGGCGCGGACCCTGTCGCGCTCTCGATGCTGCATGCCGCCGCTCCGACCGGTCGCGCTCTGGACGCCTTTGTGGTGCGCAAGGCGGGCAAGGCGCACGGTCTGCAGCGGCGGATCGAGGGACCGGAGGTGGCCGGCCGCCGCGTGTTGGCGGTGGAGGACACGTCCACGACGGGCGGGAGCGTGTTGACCGCGGTCGAGGCGCTACGTGAGGCCGGAGCGGAAGTCGTGGGCGTGGCGGTTATTGTTGATCGAGGCGCCGGCGACGCGGTGCGAGCCGCCGGATTGCCGTACCGGGCGGCCTATACGTTGGCTGACCTCGGCCTTGTGGCGTAAAAATTTGCCGATTCGGATCTGCTGATATGCAGGCGGATCGATGCTGCTGGTGGAAGGATGGAATACGTGGGAACTGCGTTGGCCGAAATGACTATGCCTCAGATCTCGCCGCTTAACGGCGAGCCGATCGAACGTGCCGATGCCGAGCGTCTCGCGGGGGTCCTCAAGGCCCTTGCCGATCCTGCTCGGCTGCGGCTGCTCAGCCTGATCCAGTCGGCCCCCGAGGGCGAGGCGTGCGTCTGTGACCTGACCGCACCCCTCGGCCTCTCCCAGCCGACGGTCAGTCACCACCTGCGCATCCTCACCGAGGCTGGCTTGCTGCAGCGGGAGAAGCGCGGTGTCTGGGCGTACTACAGCCTGGTCCCGAGTGCGATCGCGACGATCGCGGACCTGCTGACCCCGCCGCGCAAGCGGGCCACCAAGAAGGCCCGCTGACGTAGGCGCTGCGCACCGTCCCACTCCGGGACGGTGTCCGGTGGCGAGCCAGGGGTGGCGCCACCGGTCGCTGATACCTGCTCGTCCCCGGCCGCACCGCCGGAGGCCGGGTCCGACATGCCGACGGCCGACCCCCGCACCAGGGGGCCGGCCGTCGTCGTACCCGGTCCTCAGCGGTCCTGGCCGTGCTCCGGCCGCCGCCTGTCGTGCTCGTTGTCGTGGTCGAACGCCTCGCGGACCGCGTCCACCGCGCCGGCGGCGCTGGCCGCCGCGACCACGGCGACCGCCTCACCGCGCTTACGGGCCCGCCGGTCACGCAGGAACTCGAAGAAGATCGGCAGCACCGAGATCACGATGATCAGGGCCACCACCGGCAGGATGTAGTGGTCGATCTTGTCGCCGATCGCCTGGTAGATCCGGTCGGCCAGCAGGTAGCCGATCAGCAGGATGCCGTCCACCCAGAGCACCGCGCCGACGATGTTCCAGATCAGGAACTGCCGGGCCGGCATGCCCAGCGCACCGGCGACCGGGTTGAGGAAGGTGCGGACGATCGGGATGAAGCGCGCCAGCACCACGGCCTTCGCCGGGCCGAACTTCTGGAAGTAGTACTCGGCCTTCTCCACGTACTCCTTCTTGAAGAGCCGCGAGTTCGGCCGCTCGAACATCGGCCGCCCGTACCGCGATCCGAGCCAGTGCCCCAGCTGGGCACCGACGATCGCGCAGATCGGCCCACCGATCAGCAGGCCGACCAGGGAGAGCCGGGTGCCGTCGCCGAAGATGGCGTCCGCCACCGGCGAGGCCGCCACGCCGGCGAGGAACAGCAGCGAGTCCCCCGGAAAGAAGAAGCCCACAAGCAGGCCGGTCTCGGCGAAGAGGATCACCCAGACGCCGATCAGCCCGAAGGTCTGCAACAGCTCCTTGGGGTCGAGCGGGTTCAGGGCGACGCTCTCCGTGAGAGCGCGGGTCTTCTCAGCTGTGTCCACGGCCACAAAGGGTACCGAAGGCGCAGCCTCGGGCCGCGCCGGACCGGGCCTTCCCACCCACCCGCGCCGCCACGAACGACGGTGCCCCGCCGACCAGCGTGGTCGGCGGGGCACCGGTGGTGCGGGGTGGATCAGGCGACGAAGCGGGTCCGGCGGCGCTTGGCCACCAGGAAGCCGCCGACGCCCGCGGCGAGCAGCAGAGCGCCGATGCCGGCGATCAGGCCGGTCGACTGGCCGGTGATCGGCAGCGCGCCACCGTCACCACCGCCCTGACCGCCGGCGGCGTTCACCAGGATCTTGGCGGTGTCGTTGGCCGGCTTCAGGTCCTCGTAGAAGCCGCCCTCGCACTCGCACGGCACGTTGACCTTGACCGTGCCGGTGGCGTTGGCGATGACCTTGTCGATCCGGAACGTGAACTCGCCGGTCAGCTCCTCGCCGGCCGGGGCGAACGGACCCGGGTAGCAGCGGTAGGCGGCGGCACCCGGGGTGCCCGCCTCGTCCCACTCGGCGTCGTTGCCGGTCCGCGGTGCGCACTCGAACGGCACCTCCACGGCGGTGGTGCCCTTCGGGACCGTCACGTCGACGAAGGTCACGTCGGAGCCACTGCGGAGGTGGTCCAGCGTCGCCGGGCCGTTGTTACGGAAGCCCAGCGGGACGGTCAGCACGGCGCCCTTCTTGCCGGTGAGCGTGGCGCCGATGGCCTCCAGGTCAGCACCGTTCTTGCCGGTGACGTCGACCGTCAGTCCACTGAAGTTGTTGTTGGGGTCGGTGTCGGTCTGCACGGCGCGCCTCTGCTTGGAGGGCACCGCCTCCAGGGACAGCGTCCTCCCGGTGCCGCGCCGAGCCTTCTCGGCGCCGGCCTCCTCGCGGACGCCGAGAAGGTCCTCGAAATCGGCCGGAGTCATGAACCAGGCGTTGCTGTACTCGCGCCCCGGCGCGTACGTGTCGGTCGCCAACTCGTAGTTGAGGGCAGCCGTAACGCCCTGGCCAGCTGGGATCTTCTCGTCAAACTCGCAGGCGAGCAGGAAGTCCTCGACATAGAGGCAGTTGTCGAACCGCTCCTTGGTCCGGATGCCGTAGTCACTGTCGAACATGACCACGACGCCGTCGACCTCGGTCGTGCCGGCGTTGAGCACCGTCAACGGGGCCTGGAACTTGCCGCCGGGTGCCGCCGTCACCGTGGTGTCCGGCCCGCCTGCGAGGTCCACGCCCTCACCGATCCGGATGCGGGAGGTGTAGTCCGCGATCTGCTTGTTGGCGGCCTTGATGCTGATCTTCAGCGCACCGGTGTCGCCGTTGGCCGCCTTGTCGGTCGGCGCGATGACAACCGAGCCCAGGAAGCCGCCGTACAACTCGTCGACGGCGATCGGGAACGACTCACGGCAGAGCAGCACTCCCTCACCATCGGCCGCGCACTCATCGGCGCGCTCGCCGGCCAGGGCGATCTTGCCAGCCAGGCTGCCGTAGTCGTAGCGGACCGAAACCTCGTTGAGGACGGTGGACTCACTGCTGTAGAGCGACGGCGACCGAACGACGCCTGGCGAATCCGCGGCGACGGTGACGTCCTCGAAGTACATGTCGAACTCGGCTGCTGGAGCGGCGAGGGCCGGGCTGGCGGAGGCGGCGACGAACGCGCCTGCTACGCCCAGGCCGGCGAGCCAGCGCCGGGTGGAGTGGGTGAGCATGTGGGGATTCCTCCAAGTGGGGGATTCAGGTGCAGCCTGCGGATCTTAAGGAATCGCTAAGGTTCAGTGCCGCCCCTGATCACCGCCCGCTCGGCAAGACGAACCGAAAGGTTGATCACGGTCACCGCAACGTTCAGGCCGCCCGGTTCCGTCATCTGAGGCAGGAGCCCGGGAGGTGCAGTGACGTACGAGGAGTTCGCGGACACGCGACTGGCACCGCTGCTGCGGTACGCGGTGATGCTCACCGGCGATCCGCATCAGGCGCAGGATCTGGTGCAGGAGACGATGGTCCGGGTCCAGCTGAACTGGCGGCGGGTCGCGCGGGCGGACTCACCCGAGCGGTACGTGCGCCGGATGCTCACCAACCAGTACGTCGACTGGAAGCGCGGCTCGTGGATGCGCCGGGTGCTGCTGCGCGGGGAACCCGACGAGTCCGTGCCGGCGTACGCCGACCACGCCCAGTCGGCCGTGGACCGGGACCAGATCTGGTCCTGGCTGTCCCGGCTGCCGCGCCGCCAACGCGCGACCCTCGTGCTGCGGTACTACGAGGACCTGCCCGACGCCGAGATCGCCGAAATCCTCGGCTGTGCCGTCGGGACCGTACGTTCGTCCATCTCCCGGGCCCTGGCCACGCTCCGGGCCGAGTACGTGGAGGTTCGCTCATGATCGAGGATGACCTGCGTGCCGCCTTCGCTCGGCACGAGCCGCTGACCCCGCCGACCGGTCCACTGCGGGCCGCGATCGACCGCCTGGTGGCCCGTCGGCGTCAGCGTCGGCGGCGGTGGCAGACCGGTGGTGCGGCGTTGGCGCTGCTCGGCGTCCTGGGGATCGGGGTGCCCCTGTTGACTCCGGAGCGCGCCGGGCCGCCGCCGACCGCCGATCTACTCGGCGGGTCCAGCCGGCCAGCGCCGACGGGCGCACTGAACATCCTGCTGCTCGGCCTCGACGGCGAGGGGCCGGAGGCGTCACGGTCGGACGCGCTGCTGCTGGTGCACATCCCGGCCGACCGCGGTCGCCCGTACCTGGTGTCGTTGCCGCGTGACCTGGGGGTGCCGATCCCGGGCCACGGGACGGACAAGTTGAACGCCGCGTTTCCGTTCGGTGCCGGGTTCAGCCGGCCGCAGGCTGCTAAGGGTTACGAGCTGACCCGCCGTACGGTGACAGAGTTGACCGGCGTACGGGTGGACGCCGGAGTGGTGCTGACGTACTCCACCGTACGGACGCTTACCGACACCATGGGTGGAGTGCCGGTGTGTCTGCCCGAGCAGGTGCGCTCGGTGCACACGAAGCGCGTCTTCCCGAGCGGCTGTCAACGTCTCGGCGGGGCCGCGGCGGTCGACCTGCTCCGCCAGCGCTACGGTCTGCCGAACGGCGGCCAGGACCGGGACCGGAACGCCCGGCTCTTCGCCGCAGGCCTTCTCCGTCAGGCCGCCGACCAGGGCGTGCTCACCGATCCGGTACGCCTCGCCAGGCTGCTGGCCGCCGTCGGCCCGGACCTCGTGGTGTCACCCGACCGGGCCGCCGCGCTGGACCTGCTGCGGCTCGTCCCCGCGCTGCGGTCGGTCGAGCCGGTCGGGCTCGGCCTGCCGGTCGTCGAGTCGGAAGGACCTGCCTGGTACCTGCGCCTCGACCCGCAGCGCGCTCCCGAGTTCCTGACCGCGCTGCGGGAGGACCGGCTCGACGACTGGACGGCCCGTCACCCGAAGCGGGTGGACGCCGTCCGTTGAACGGGTGCGCGGCACGCGACGCGCACGCCGGCCGGATCTGGACGGCGGGGCGCCAGTCGGACGGCCGGGTCAGGCGACGAAGCGGGTCGTTCGGCGCCGGGCGAGCAGGTAGCCGCCCGTGCCGACGATGAACAGCAGGCCACCGATGCCGGCGAGCAGGCCGGTCGGGGAGCCGGTGATGGGCAGCGCGCCACCGCCGTCGCCACCGCCGCCACCACCGCCCGGTCGTGCGTTGACCACGATCGTGGCCTTGTCGTTGGCCGGTTTGATGTCGTCCTCGAAGCTGCCGCCGCCGGGGCATTCGCACGGCGCGTTGACCCGCACCGCGCCCCGGGCGTTGGGGATGACCTTGTCGATGCGTAGCCGGAAGTCCATGGTGTAGCTCCTGCCGGCCACCAGGAGCATCTCCGAGGCGCACAGGTACGTGCGGGTGCGCTGCCGCAACTGGCAGCCATTGGGGATTTCGACGGCGGTGGTGCCCGGCGGCAGTTCGACGTCCGTGTGGGTGGCAGCCTCGTAGTCGGCGTTCACCTTGTCGAGCGTCGCCGGGCCGTTGTTCCGGAAGCCGACGGTCGCCGTGACGACGGCGCCGGCGCTCCCCTTGAGCGCGTCGCCGATGGCTGCGAGGTCGGTGCCGTTCGTGCCGGTGACCTTGACGTTCCACCCGGTGTAGTCGTAGCCGGGGCCGACGTCGGTCTGGTCGGCCTGCCGCATCCTGCTGGGCGCCTCGGCCAGGGTCAGCTTGGGGCCGCTCCCGCGGGTGGCAGCCTGGCCGCCGACGGAGTCCCGCACCCGGGTCAGGTCCTCGAAGTCGGCAGTCGTCATGAACTGGGCGTAGCCGCCCTGGTTGCTGGGGGCGTACGTGTCTCTGGCCAGCTGGACGTTCAGCGTGGTGGAGAGCCCTTCGCCCACCGGGATCTCCTCCTCGAACTGGCAGGAGAGCAGGTGGTCTTCGGAGTAGAGGCAGTTGCTGAACCGGTCCGTGGCCCGGATCGAGTAGCGCAGGTCGAAGACCGCGACGAAACCCCTTACGGTCGTGTCGCCGACGTTCGCCACGGCCAGCGGCAGCGTGACCTTTGCACCCGGCTCGGCGGAGTGGTCGGTGAACGGACCGCCGGCCAGGTCGACCCCCTCGCCGATGCGGACCTGCGAGGTGTAGCTGCCCCGCTGCCCGCCGGCCGCCTCGAAGCTGACCGCGATGTCGCCGGAGTCGCCGAGCTGCGCATCGTCGGTGGCGGCGATGCGCACCCGCTCGGCCACGCCGCGGTAGATCCCGCTGCCGAGAGGCGGCAGCTCGCTGATGTCGACGCCGTAGGGATCCTCGCAGACCAGGACGCCCGCCTCCGGTGCTGTGCAGTCCTGACCGTCGGCCGGGGCGACAGTGATCCTGCCGGCCAGGGACCGGTAGTCGTACCGCAGGGAGACGTCGGTGAGGACCATCGGCCCGTCCGCGAACAGGAACAGCTGGCGGGTGGTTGGCGCCGCGTCGACGGCCAGCGTGGAGTCCTGGAAGTAGGGCTCGACGGTGGGCGCGGCAGCGGCCACGGCGGGGGTGACGGAGGCGGCGACCAACGCGCCCGCGGCGCCGAGGCCTGCCAGCCAGCGGATGGAGTGCTTGAGCATGGGGTCCTCCCGTTGGGATACCGGTGGCGCCCGTCCAACCTAGGGAGACGGCGGCATCCCCGGTGGCCTTGACGGATAGATGTCCGTCAAAATAGCTGAACGGCTTACCACCTCTGCCGCAACGGGCAGTCAGCCCCGCGGTGGCTAGCGGTAGTCGTCCTCGTCCCCGGTGACCACCCGGGCCTGCTCCATCGCGTCCCAGTCGTCGACCTCCAGGCCCCGGTGCGGCTCGCCGTCGACGTCGGCGGGGCCGACCACCGTGGCCTGCTCGACGGCGTCGGCCGGCTCCGCCTCGGGGTCACGCTCGTCCGCGGCGAGGTGGTCGCCGGGGGTGAAGTCCTCGTCGGGCTGACCCATCGTCCCTCCCGGGGGTCTCGGTGCACGGTCCCCACCCACCGTACGGGCTGTGCTGGCGGCACGCCCGGAAGCCGAGTCGGCGGAATCACCCCTCGGGGGTGCACGCCGATGCCAGGATGGGGCCGTGGGCTTCCTCATTCGACTGGCGATCACCGCTGTCGCGTTGTGGATAACCACGCTGATCGTGCCCGGGGTCGACGTGAATGGCCGCTCGGGTGGCAACACCGTCCTCACACTGATCGTGGTCGCCCTGATCTTCGGCGTGATAAACGCGGTGCTCAAGCCCGTGATCAAGGTCGTCGGCTGCGTGTTCTACCTGCTGACCCTGGGCCTGTTCGCGCTGGTGGTCAACGCGCTGCTCTTCCTTCTCACCGACCGGATCGCCCGTGGGCTCGACCTGCCGTTCCAGGTGGACGGTTTCTGGCCGGCCTTCTGGGGAGCGATCGTGATGACAGTGGTCACCTGGCTGATCAGCGTCATCGTGCCGGACAACCTGGACCGCCGGTGAAGGGCCGTACCCGGGTCGGTTGTTCCGACGCACCTCACCTACGGGATACTTCCGGGTGGAGGACAGCGCGGTCCGGCGCACACGTGAACAACAGCGGCCAGCACGGCCGAGAGTGGTAAGTAAGGAGCGCATCACATGCCCATCGCTTCCCCCGAGGCCTACGCGGAGATGCTGGACCGCGCCAAGGCCGGCCGGTACGCGTACCCCGCGATCAACGTGACCTCCTCGCAGACGCTGAACGCGGCGCTCAAGGGCTTCGCCGACGCGGAGAGCGACGGCATCATCCAGGTCTCCACGGGTGGCGCCGAGTACCTCTCCGGCCCCTCGATCAAGGACATGGTCACCGGCGCGGTCGCGTTCGCCGCGTACGCGCACGAGGTGGCCAAGAAGTACCCGGTCAACATCGCGCTGCACACCGACCACTGCCCGAAGGACAAGCTGGACAAGTTCGTCCGGCCGCTGATGGCCATCTCGCAGGAGCGGGTGAAGCGCGGCGAGCAGCCGCTGTACCAGTCGCACATGTGGGACGGCTCGGCCGTGCCGGTCGCCGAGAACCTCCAGATCGCCTCCCAGCTGCTCGACGAGGCTGCCAAGGGCAAGATCGTCCTTGAGATCGAGGTCGGCGTCGTCGGTGGCGAGGAGGACGGCGTCGAGAACGCCATCAACGACAAGCTCTACACCACCGTCGAGGACGGCCTGGCCATGGTCGAGGCGCTCGGCCTCGGTGAGAAGGGCCGCTACATGGCGGCGCTGACCTTCGGCAACGTGCACGGCGTGTACAAGCCGGGCAACGTCAAGCTCCGCCCGGAGATCCTGAACCAGATCCAGGAGGCGGTCGGCGCCAAGTACGGCAAGGACAAGCCGCTCAGCCTGGTCTTCCACGGCGGCTCCGGCTCCCTGCTGAGCGAGATCCGCGAGGCACTGGACTACGGCGTCGTGAAGATGAACATCGACACCGACACCCAGTACGCCTTCACCCGGCCCGTCGCGGACCACATGCTCCGCAACTACGACGGCGTGCTGAAGGTCGACGGCGAGGTCGGCAACAAGAAGCAGTACGACCCGCGTACCTGGGGCAAGGCCGCCGAGGCCGGCCTGGCCACCCGGGTCGTCGAGGCGTGCGAGCACCTGCGCTCCACCGGCACCACGATGGCCAAGTAACGACGTTCACCGACGGCCGGCTCTTCATCGGGAGCCGGCCGTCGTCGTCAGGTCGTCAGCAGGCGTACGGCCTCGCGGACGTCGTCGGTGAGGTGGATCGTCGCCGACAGGTCACCGAACGGCGAGGCCGCCAGCAGCGGGCGCAGCAACGCCTCCACCGGCAGCTCGGTGGTCCAGTAGTCACGGTCCAGGAAGATGTACGCTCCGCTGGCCCCGTCGGTGCCGTAGTAGGTCTTGGTGGCCGCCTGGAACACCTCCTGCACGGTGCCCGCCCGTCCCGGGGCGAAGACGATGCCGCCGCGGGCGAGTCGCAGGATGGTGTCCTCGCGGATCGCGTTGGAGAAGTACTTGGCGATCCGACCGGCGAACAGGTTCGCCGGCTCGTGCCCGTACAGCCAGGTCGGGATGGCCAGCCCACCGGCGTGCGCCCACCCCGCGTCGGTGCCGCGCTGCCGGGGCACGCCCGCGTACCGTTGCCGGACCGCCAACGCCGCCGCCGTGTACCGGTGGTGGTCGGTGAAGTCGGGCGCCGCCGCCAGCAGGTCGATAGCCGCCGTCAGCTCCGCCGCCGACTGGTCCGCCAGGTACGCGCCGAGGTTCGCCGCCTCCATCACGCCGGGTCCGCCGCCGGTCACCACCAGCCGGTCGGCCCGCGCCAGCTCCCAACCCAGCACGGCCGCCATCCGGTACGCCGCACTGCCGCGCCGCACCGCGTGCCCGCCCATGATGCCCACCACCGACTGCGGCCCGTACGCGGACAGCCACGCCCGGGTGGCGTCGCCCAGCGCGTTGTCCACGCCGTGATCGTGCAGCCGCTGGCCGAGCGCCTCCTTGACGTCCGGCAGCGCGCCGCCGTGCGCCCGGTAGTGCTCGTACACCCGGGTGTCGTACATCCCGGTGAACCCGCCCTCGGCGAATCCGGCGGCCAACTCCTCCGGGGTGTAGAGGTGCGTCGGCTGGGTCGGGTACGGCAGCCCGGAGAACGGCGGCACCACGTTCGCGCCGCGCCGGACCAGGTCCGCGCCCACGTCCCGGGAGGCGAACCGGCAGCCCACGAAGAGGGTGCCCGCGACCTCGATGCCGGTCAGGTCGGGCACCGGGTCGAGGTCGAGCCGGAGCCCCTGCACGGTCAGGCCGGTCAGTCGGCCGGTGGCCACCTGCCGATCGAACTCGGCGCGGGTCTGGATCTCGTCGGCGTGCAGGTGCGGCTCGATGACGTCCGCGGGAGGTGGGGTCGGCACCCGGCAATCCTGCCCGCCCGGCGGTATCGACCAAACCCGGGGCCGGCGGTGGCACGACAGGAGCCCGGTGGCCGTGGCTGCCGGGCTCCTGCGTAACCGGGTCCTGGGGAGGCTCCGGACCATTAGTTGTAATGGAAAACACCTGGCGGCGGCATAGGCCGCAGGCGTGAGCAAACCCTCAGCCGTTCAGCGGAACGCGCCGGCCGACCCGCTCGCGTGTCGCCCTGTCCAGCGGGTTGAATGGGGCGATGCAGAACCTTTTGCCAGAGCCACCGGCCACCCTCCTGCCCGCGCACGACGAGGCTGACGCCGCCCTGGCCGCCGCCGAGGAGGCCGGCACGGACGAGGCGTTCGCCGAGGTGGCGGCCCGTTTCCCGACCTACAGCGCGGCGTGGGCCGCGCTCGCGGCCCGGGCGTTCGCGCAGGGTCAGGTGGTGACGGGGTACGCGTACGCGCGCACCGGCTACCACCGTGGCCTGGACCAGCTGCGCCGCAGCGGCTGGAAGGGCCACGGCCCGGTGCCGTGGTCGCACGAGCCGAACCGGGGCTTCCTGCGCTGCCTGTACGTGCTCTCCCGGGCCGCTGACGAGATCGGCGAGGCCGACGAGGCGGCCCGCTGCGCCCAGTTCCTGCGCGACTGCGACCCGTCGGCGGGTCACAGCCCTTCGGCGACCGCGGCGGCGATCTTGAGCCAGGCGTCCCGGGTGGCCGAGGAGAGCCCTCCGTACCGGATCGGCTCGCCACTGTCGATGAGCCGCTCGTACGGGGCCAGCAGCACCGCCCGCGTACGGGCCGCGAAGTGCTCCTGGATCGCCGGCAGGTCGATCTCCTTGCGCGACGGCGGCATCGACACCACGGTCACCGCCTGCCGGACCAGCCGTTGCCGGCCGCTCTGCTCCAGGTGGTCGAGCATCCGGGCGGCGGTCTCCGCCGAGTCGTTACGTGCCGACATGGTGACCACCAGTTGGTCGGTGGCGTCCATCGAGGCCTGCCAGTTCTGCGCCCGCACGTTGTTGCCGGTGTCCACGAAGATCAACTTGTAGAACCGGCTGACCACCTCGCGGATCTCGGCGAACGCGGCGGCCGTGAGCATCTCGCCGCCGGTGGCCGACTCGTCCGAGGCGAGCACGTCGAACATCCCCTCGCCCTGCGAGCGGACGTACTGCGACAGGTCACCGACCCGCCCGTGCGCACCCTGGAACTGCCCGAGGTCACGCAGCATGTCCCGCACCGTGCGCGAGTGGAAGTCCTGCTGGGCCCGCATCCCCAGGGTGCCCTGCGTCTCGTTGTTGTCCCAGGCCAGCACGTAACCGCCGCGCTTCTGCCCGAACGTCATGGCGAGCAGCAGGATGGCCACCGTCTTTCCGGCACCGCCCTTCGGGTTGACCACTGTCACCTGCCGCAGACCGCCGAAGTTGCGGCGCACCATCTCGATGTCCCGCTTGAGCTCCTGCTCGTGCCGCCCCGGCGAGAGCCGGAGCAGACCCATCTTGTTCACCACCGCGCGTACGCCCATGGTCGCCACCGGCTCGGGCGGGCGGACCTGCCGGCGCCGGGCGAAGTCCTCGGCGGTCGGCGCGGCGGCGCTCTCCGGTGCCCAGGCGGCGTCCGGGTAGCCGGCGGCCGGCACCCGGGTCACCCCATCCGACTCCTGGTAGTGCTGCGGCGGCGGTGGCGGAACTCCGGGCGTGCCCTGCTGCCACGGCGGGGGGTACCAGCCCGGCGACGGCGGGAACGGCCCCGGCGGCGGGGCCGCCGCACCACCCTGCTGGGGCACGGCCCCACCGTGCGGCTGGTCGCCGAACTGCGACGGGTCCGGTGGCGGCGGCAGCGGAACCTGACCGGGGATCCCCGGGTTGTACGTCTGACCGGCGTACGTCTGCCCACCGCCGGCCTGCGGAACGGCCGAGTCTCCGGACTGCTGCGGCGGCACGGTGGGCGGGGCGGGAATCGCTGGCGTCGGGGTGGCCGCCTCGTCGGAGGTGGGCTCGGCCGCATTGGCCGGCCGCTGCGGCGGGTACGCCCAGGGTGAATCGGCGGTCGGTCGCGCCGTCCCGACAGCGGGCCCGCCCGGCCCGGCACCACCACCCTGCGGCGCCGCCGGTGCGCCGGCCGCCGTCGCCTCAGCCGCCGCGGACCCGCCGGCCGTCGGTCCGGTCGCCGTCGTGCCGCCTGCGCTGCCTGTCGTCGTGCCGCCTGTCGTCTGACCGGTCGGGCCGGCTGTCGCGGGGGCAGGCGCGGCCGGGTCGGGGACGTTCGGGCTGTCCGAGCGTGGGCTGTCGCCGGTGCCCGGGCTGTCGGCGGGCGTGGCGGACGCCACCGGGCGGTCCAGCGAGAACGGCAGGTCCAGGTCGACGCCGCCCGACCCGGCGGGCGGGGTCGCGCCCGTGGCCGCCGTCGGCGTACCCGCGCCGGGGGCGGTGCTCGGCACCTCCGGGACACCGGCGACGGGGGCTCCGGCGCTGCCCGGCTGGTCCCTGCCCGCTGTCCCGGCCGCGCCCGCCGCCGCGCCGTTCGGCACGTACGGCGCGTGCGGCACGTTCGACGCGTTCGACGCGTTCGGCGCGTTCGGCGTGGGCGGGTCGGCCGGCGGCGGCCAACTCGGCTGCGCCGGCGCCCAGCCCGAGGTGGGGCCGTTGGTCCCCCACCCGCCCGGTGCCGGCACCGCACCGGTGAGCGACGGGTAGTCCGACGGCGACGGTGGGGGTAGCGCCGGCGCACCGGGTTGCCCGGGAACCGGCGGGCGGCCGATCGGCGGTGCCGCCACCGGCGGAGTCACCGGCGACTGCGCGGTCGACGGCGGCGTACCCCGCTGCTCGACGACCGACGCCCACGGCGGCACCACGCCAGCCGCGCCCGGGTCTGCTGGATCCGGCGGCCAGAGTGGCTCGATGTCCCGCTCCGGCACCGGCTGCTGGCCGGGCTTCCGCGCCCGGTCGGCGTTTTCGTCCATTACGGCCCTCCCCAGTCCTCCTGCGAGGATAGGCGCACCGGCCGACCGGGGCCGGTCGGCGCAGCCGGGTCAGCTCGACCAGACCGCCCAGGCACCGGGTTCGATCCACCAGGACCGCTTGCGGGTCAGCTCACCCTCGACGCCGTCATCGAGGTAGGGCACCTTCTCCTCCCGGGGCAGCACCGACACGGCCCGCCCGCGAGCCCGGCGCACCTCCAGGCGTACCCGCTTGCGACCCAACGCCGAGCGGACGACCACCGGCACGGCCACCGCGACCTCGACCTGGCCGTCGGCCGGGTCCGGCGCGGCCAGCAGCGTCACGTCGTCGAGCGTCGCGTACCCGCCGGCGTTGCCGACCGCGCAGGCCAGCAGCGGCTCGTCGCCGTTGGTGAGGACTGTGTCGTCCACCTCCACCCGGGCCCGCCAGTGCAGCGGGCGGCCGGCGTCGTCGGCGGCACCGAGCAGAGCGCCGTCCAGGGTCACCGAGCCGCCGTCGTTGCGCAGCAGGTCCAGTCGGCGCGGCGTGCCGTCCAGCACCGCGGTGGCCACCGCCGCCGGATCGCGCGGCAGACCGAGCTGCGCGGCCAGGTCACGCTGGGTGCCGCCGCGCGCCGGGTCGAGCGGCAGGACGGCCACCGGCGGCAGGTCGGGCACGGTCCGGCCGTCAGGCAGGTCAGCCGGGCGGCGACTCGGCGCTGGCGCGTACCGCCGGACCAGCCGGCGCAGCACGGCGCGCAACTGCCCGTCACTGGCCGTCGCGACGACCAGCCGGGTCTTGCTGTCCGGGTCGGGCCAGGTCAGGCCGTCGGGGCGGGCCGGCCCGTCGAACAGCGCCAGCACCTCGTCGATCTCCGCGTTCGAGCGGGCGGTGACCGTCTGCACCCGGGCACCCCGGGCGTTCAGCGCGTCGGCGCAGGCCAGCACGGGAACGCGGGGCCGATCGGTGGCGCAGTGTTCCGCGTCGGCGGCGCCGGTCCCCGGGGTCTTGTCGGACTCGGTCGCACCGCCGCAGCAGGCTTCGCCGCTGCCGCAGCCCCCGGAAGCGTCCCGCTCCGAATCGAGGGTGAGCAGCACCACGTCGTACACGGAAGGAGCCTCCTGCCTCTCGCCGCGACCCCTGCCGGCCGCGCCGTCACTACTTGTTAACCTGACACCCCGGGCTCGCCAACCGGTCGCCACCTGGCACCCGAGCCTTCTGGAGGCGGAAAAGATGCCAGCGATCGTGCTCCTCGGCGCTCAGTGGGGCGACGAGGGCAAGGGCAAGGTTACCGACCTGCTGGGTGAGCGGGTCGACTACGTCGTGCGCTACTCCGGCGGCAACAACGCCGGACACACCGTGATCACCCCGGACGGCCAGAAGTACGCGCTGCACCTGATGCCGTCCGGCGCGCTGTCACCCAGCGCGATGATCGTCATCGGCAACGGTGTGGTGGTCGACCCCAAGGTGCTGCTCGCCGAGATCGACGGTCTCGCCGAACGGGGCGTCGACGTGTCCCGGCTGCGGATCTCGGGTGACGCGCATCTCATCATGCCGCACCACCGCGCACTCGACCGCGTGGTCGAGCGGTACCTCGGCTCGTCCCGGATCGGCACCACCGGCCGCGGCATCGGCCCGGCGTACGGCGACAAGGTCGCCCGGATGGGCATCCGGCTCCAGGACCTGCTCGACCCGGGCATCCTGCGCAAGAAGCTGGAACTCGCGCTGCGCGAGAAGAACCAGATGCTGTTCAAGGTCTACAACCGCAAGGCGATCGACCTCGATGCCACCGTCGAGGAGTACCTGGCGTACGCGGAGCGGCTCAAGCCGTACATCGCGGAGACCCGCGCCATGCTCTGGGACGCCCTGGACCGGGACGAGACGGTGCTCCTGGAGGGTGCCCAGGCCACCATGCTGGACATGGACCACGGCACGTACCCCTTCGTGACCTCGTCCAACCCGACCGCCGGCGGCGCCTGCGTGGGTGCCGGCATCCCGCCCACCGCGATCAGCAAGGTCATCGCGGTGAGCAAGGCGTACACCACCCGGGTCGGCTCCGGGCCGTTCCCGACCGAGCTGTTCGACGAGAACGGCGCGCACCTGCGCAAGATCGGCGCGGAGTACGGCACCACCACGGGCCGTGAGCGCCGCTGCGGGTGGTTCGACGCCGTCGTCGCCCGGTACGCCTGCCGCCTCAACGGCGTCACCGACCTGGTCATCACCAAGCTGGACGTGCTCACCGGGCTGGCCAAGGTGCCGATCTGCGTCGGCTACGAGATCAACGGCGTTCGGGTCGACGACATGCCGATGAGCCAGACGGACTTCCACCACGCCACGCCCATCTACGAGGAGCTGGACGGCTGGTGGGAGGACATCACCAAGGCCCGCACGGTCGATGAGCTGCCGGAGAACGCCCGCCGCTACATCGCCCGCATCGAGGAACTCTGTCGTACCCGCGTCAGCGTCATCGGTGTGGGCCCCGGCCGAGAAGAAAACGTGGTCCAACACCCCCTCCTCCCCTGACCC